>JBPCMH010000173.1:0-4533 GCA_051002495.1 Acidimicrobiales bacterium | reverse complement strand
GCGCCGCTCAGTCCCCAAGTGTCCATAGGTGCGAACTTAGGCCAAGCAGCGCAGCGGGCCGCCGTTCAACTCCACCATGTCGCCAAATGCGGCGGCCACGTTGACCTCGTCGCCGGTGATCTCGCCCATGGCCCGGTGCAAGTTGCCTGCGACCCGCTCGGTATCGAGCCAACCGGCGTAGTCGCCGAGGTCGGTCGAGCGAGCCGCTTCCAGCGGCGTGACGCTCGATCGGACGGCGTCGGCGGCCACCGACTCGATCCAGCGGCAGTACCCGCGCTGCTCATCGAGAACGGCGACGTCGCAAATCCCACCGTGTCCGGGGACGATGACCGATGGCGCCAGCGCTTCGAGCGCGTCGAGCGCAGCGATGGTGCCTGGGATTGAACCGCCGACGTTGTTTGGGTGCCCGCCGTTGAACACGAGGTCACCGGCGAAGAGCACCCGAGTCGCCGGAAGCCACGCGATGACGTCGTTGTCGGTGTGGGCCGGTCCGAGGTGGATGAGTTGTACCTCGGTGTCGTCCACCCACAGCGTCACCCGGTCGGTGAAGGTGAGCACGGGAGGGGCTGCTTCCAACGTCCCCCACTCGACCCCGGGCCAAATGGCGTCGAGGAGCGGCCCACCCACCCCCATCTGCTGGATCGACTCCCTGGCCCGTTGGTGGCCAACAATGGTCGCGCCAGGGAGCGTTAGGCAGTTGCCATGGGTGTGGTCGCCATGGGCGTGGGTGTTCACGACCGTTTGCACCGGGCCGTTGGCCACCTCGGCCACCGCATCCAGGAATGCCCTGGTGCGGGCTTCGGTCGAGCACAGGTCGATGACCGTGGCTGCCCGCGACCCCGCCAGGAACCCGGTGTTGTTGATCCACCAGCTGCCGTCCGGCTGGACATAGGCATACACACCTTCGGCCACCTCCTCAACGCTCGGCGGCGGCAGGTTGTCTCGGTTGGGCTGCGCAGACGCGGTCATCCTGCAATGATGGCCGCCGTGCAGATATCCGTGACGGTCAACGGCACCAAACAGTCTCATGAGGTCGAACCTCGGCTGTTGCTGGTCCACTACATCCGAGACGTTGTCGGGCTCACCGGCACGAACGTCGGTTGCGACACCTCGTCCTGCGGCGCGTGCACGTTGCACGTCGAGGGCGAGTCGGTGAAGTCATGCACGATGCTGGCGGTCCAGGCCGACGGGCTGGAGATCACCACTATCGAGGGGTTGGCGCCCTCCACCGATGAGATGCACCCCATGCCGCAGGCCTTCCACGAGAACCACGGCCTTCAGTGCGGCTACTGCACCCCTGGCATGGTGATGGCGGCCGTTTCGATGCTTGAGGAAAACGCCGAGCCAACCGAGCGTGAGGTCCGCGAAGGTCTCGAGGGAAACCTCTGTCGCTGCACCGGTTACCACAACATCGTGAAGTCGGTCCTGGCCGCGGCTGAGAAAGGTGCGGCAAAGTGATCCCCGCACCATTCGAGTACGAGCGGGCCGAAAGCACCGAGCAGGCGATCAGCCTGTTGGCCGAGCACGGCGACGAGGCCAAACTGATCGCCGGTGGCCACTCCCTTTTGCCTCTCATGAAGTTGCGGCTGGCCACACCGACGGTGCTCATCGACGTCGGTCGCCTCGCCGATCTGTCCTACATCCGCGACGAAGGCGACCACATCGCCGTGGGAGCGCTGACCCGCCACCGCGACATCGAGACGTCCGAGATGTTGGCCGAGCACGTCCCCGTTCTGGCCCGCACCGCGGCCCACGTCGGAGACCCGCAGGTCAGACACCGAGGAACGATTGGCGGCAGCATTGCGCACAGCGATCCGGCCTCCGATCTACCCGCCACGGTGCTGGCCCTCGATGCGACGTTGGTGGCTCAGGGCCCCGACGGCGAACGGGAGATCCCGGCATCGGCGTTTTTCCGGGGCTTCCTGGAGACGGCGCTGGCTCCCACCGAGTTGCTGACCGAGATCCGGGTACCGAAGCGAACCGGCCTCGGCTGGTCATTCCAGAAGTTCAACCGTCGAGCGCAGGACTGGGCCATCGTCGGCGTGGCGGCCACCAGGGCCGATAGCAACGGCACGGCCGGCGTGGCCCTCGTCAACATGGGGTCGACTCCGGTCCGCGCCGCCGCGGTCGAGCAAGCACTGTCGCAGGGTGCCTCGGCTGCCGACGCTGCGGCCGCGGCCGACGAGGGGCTCGACCCGCCCGCCGATCTCAACGCGTCGACCGACTACCGGAGGCACCTTTCCCGGGTGCTGGTCAGGCGCGCCCTCGAAGAGGCCGGCTTCTGAGCACGACAGGCGCTCCGGCCACCGTCGAGACGGTCCAGGCCGGACTGGCCGAACACGGCTACCTGGCTGACGAGGGCTTGGCCACGGCTATCTTCCTCGCGCTGACCCTGCATCGACCCCTGCTTTTGGAGGGCGACGCCGGTGTCGGCAAGACCGAAGTGGCCAAGGTCTTGGCCGTGCTCACCGGCGGTGAGTTGCTCCGCCTGCAGTGCTACGAGGGCATCGACATCAGCCAGGCCGCCTATGAGTGGGATTACTCTCGCCAACTCCTGCATCTCCGCGCCGCCGAAGCGCGCGGCGACGCGGGCGAACACGTCGAGGACGAGCTGTACAGCCACCGGTTCCCTGTGCTGCGCCCGCTGTCGCGGTCCATCGACCACCGAGAGGGCCCGCCGCCCGTCCTGCTCATCGACGAAGTCGATCGGGCCGACGACGAGTTCGAGGCGTTCCTGTTGGAGATCCTCGCCGACAACGCCGTCACCGTCCCTGAGCTCGGCACGTTTCGGGCCGAGGCACCGCCCGTCGTCGTCCTCACATCCAACCGCACCCGCGATGTCCACGATGCGCTCAAGCGACGATGCCTCTATCACTGGGTCGAACACCCCGGCTTCGACCGCGAGGTGGCGATCGTCCGACTTCGCGCTCCGGAGGTGGTCGAAGGGCTGGCCCGCCAGGTGGCCGCCGCGGTCGAGGCGCTCCGAGGCATGGAGCTGTTCAAGCCGCCCGGCGTAGCGGAGACCATCGACTGGGCTCAGGCGTTGGGCGCGTTGGGCCGTTCCAGCCTGGACGCCCGGTGGGTCGACGCCACCCTCGGCTCGGTCCTGAAGTATCGAGAAGATCAGGAGCGGGTTAGGTCCGGCGGCCTCGACGCGCTGGTCGAATCGGCCATCGCTCGTGCCCGCTGATCCAGCCGCGGTGGCCGTGATCATGGCCGACCTGTTGCGTCGACAGCAGGTGCCGGTTTCGGTGGGGCGCGTTGTCGCCTACGCGGAAGCGTTGGGTGCAGTCGGCCTCGATCGGCGGCAGCAGGTGTACTGGGCCGGTCGCGCCACGTTGCTCCGCCGCATCGAGGACGCACCGGCATACGACAGGGCCTTCGGCATTCTGTGGGTGCAGCGGGAGGGGGTTCTCCCCGAGACCTACGATGAACCGCTCGTCCTGGCCTTCGACGCAGCCGAGGAGTCGGCTGGCGACGATCCGGAGGGACCGGATCCGGCCGAGCCTGGCGACGCGGAGGCCGTGCGCTGGAGCCCGACCGAAGTGCTTCGGCACAAGGACTTCGCCGCCTATTCACACGGCGAGTTCGACCAGGCTCGCCGCTTGATGGCCGATCTGCGGATTGCCGGGTCGACCCGACGCTCCCGGAGACGCCGCCCAAGCCGTCGAGGGCGAGGGAGCACGCCTGACATGCGACGGACGGTCCGGCGTGCGCTGGCCCGTCACGGCGAACCGATCGAGCGATTCTCGACTGAGTCGTCCCGTCGGCCGAGACGCCTCGTCTTGCTGTGCGATGTGAGCGGCTCGATGGAGTCGTACAGCCGAGCGCTGCTTCGATTCCTGCACGCGGCCACGGTGAGTCGACGCCACGTCGAAACCTTCACGCTCGGAACCAGGCTCACGCGGGTCACGAGGGAGCTGTCCTCCCATGACCCTGACGCCGCCCTCGCGTCAGCCGGACGGGCGGTCGATGACTGGTCGGGCGGCACCAGACTGGGCGAGGCCCTCAAGGCGTTCAACGACCGTTGGGGCGTACGAGGAATGGCCAGGGGAGCGATCGTGGTCATCCTTTCCGACGGCTGGGATCGTGGCTCGCCCGACCAACTTGGGGAGGAGATGGGTCGGCTCAAGCGCGTGGCTCATCGGATCATCTGGGTCAACCCGCTCAAGGCTTCGGAGGGGTATGCGCCGGTTGCCAGGGGAATGGCCGCCGCCCTTCCCTACGTTGACGACTTCATCGAGGGCCATTCGTTGTCCTCACTCGAAACGTTGGCCGAGGTGATCAACCGTCCATGAAGGAAGTCCTGAACGACATCGAACGCTGGCAATCCGCCGGCCGGAAGGTTGCCATCGCCCGTGTGGTCGGCGTCGACGGCTCGGGGCCGCGCGATCCGGGCGCGACCATGGTCGTGAACGACGACGGCGAGGTCGCCGGCTCGGTGGCGGGCGGGTGCGTCGAGGGCGCGGTGGGTTCTGAGGCGTTGGAGGGGCGGGAGAGTGGCGACCGCCGGCTCGTGGAGTGCGGCTACTC
>JBPCMH010000172.1:0-5137 GCA_051002495.1 Acidimicrobiales bacterium | reverse complement strand
GCACCGCTCACGGAGATGGGCCTCGTCGTAGACGAACAGAGCGGTGCCGTGCTCAGCCGCGAGGTCAAGGACGTCGCAGCCTCCGATGGACAGCCGCCCATCGATGACCGTCGACGTCAACGGCAGCAAATGTCGGGGAAGCGGAGCCACGGTGGCAGGATACGGTCTTCACCCGACCGACCCCCCGACCCCCCGACGGGAGCAACGGCTGCCATGGTCAACCCGCTGGCCACACTTCACGTCCGACTACAGGCCGCCATCGCCGACGCGCTCGGCCTCGACTTCGCCGATGCCGATCCCGTCCTCCGCCCGTCGGCGCCTGGCCAGTTCGGCGACTTTCAAGCTAACGCTGCGATGGCACTCGGCAAGCGCGCCGGCCGACCTCCGCGGGACATCGCCGCCGCGATCGTGGACGCGGCCGACCTCGACGACCTCTGCTCGCTGGTCGAGGTCGCCGGACCAGGGTTCATCAACCTGAGCCTGCGGCCCGAAACGCTCGCGACAGCAACCGACGAGCTGCTCGACGATGCCCGGCTCAGCGTCGCCCGCGCGGATCCTGCCGAGCGGGTCGTGATCGACTATTCCGCGCCGAACGTGGCCAAGGAGATGCACGTCGGCCATATCCGGTCAAAGATCATCGGCGACTCAATCGCCCGCACCCTCGAATTCCTCGGCCACGCGGTCGTGAGGCAGAACCACTTCGGCGACTGGGGTACGCAGTTCGGCATGCTCATTGAGCATCTGGTCGACATCGGCGAAGACCAAGCGGTGCGCGAGCTCTCGGTCGGCGACCTGACCACCTTCTATCAGGACGCACGGGTGAAGTTCGACGGCGACGAGGCGTTCGCCGACCGATCACGTCAGCGGGTCGTGGTGCTCCAAGCGGGCGACCAGGAGACGTTGGCACTGTGGAGGATCCTGTTCGACGCATCGAAGGCCTACACCGATGCGGTGTACGACCGGCTGGGTGTCACGTTGACGGATGACGACATCGCCGCCGAGTCGTCCTACAACGACCTGCTCGACGACGTCGCAACCGAGCTCGAGTCGACGGGGCTCGCCAGGCTCGACGAAGGTGCGCTGTGCGCCTTCCCTGAGGGGTTCGTCGGCCGAGACGGCGACGCGCTCCCCTTGATGGTGCGCAAGACCGACGGCGGATACGGCTACCAGGCGACTGATCTGGCCGCGATTCGGCATCGCGCTGGAACGCTGGCGGCCGACCGCATCATCTACGTCGTCGGTGCTCCCCAGTCGCAGCACCTGTCGATGGTCTTCACCGTTGCCGCCGACGCGGGCTGGACCTCAGACGTGCGCGTCGAGCACGTGTCGTTCGGATCCGTCCTCGGCGAGGACCGGAAGATGCTGGCGACGCGGGCCGGGAAGTCGGTCAAGCTCAGCGACCTACTCGACGAAGCGGTCGAGCGAGCCGAGGCCACCATCGCCGAGAAGAACCCCGACCTCGACGCCGACACCCGTGCGTTGGTTGCCCGTCAGGTCGGCATTGGCGCGGTGAAGTACGCCGATCTGTCCAGCGACCGGGTGAAGGACTACGTGTTCGACTTCGACCGGATGCTCGCGTTTGAGGGCAACACCGGGCCCTACCTGCAGTACGCGCATGCCCGGATCCGCTCGATCTTCCGTCGAGGCGAGGGCGGCGGCGGGCCGCCGGTGCTCGGCCCGATCGCGATCACCGAGGACGCCGAGCGGGCGCTCGCCCTCCACCTGCTCGGGTTCGGAGCGGTGGTCGAGACCTGCGCCGAGACCCTCCAGCCTCACCGGCTGTGCGTGTACCTGTTCGACCTCGCCCAGGCCTTCACCACCTTCTACGAGGCGTGCCCCGTCCTGCGCGCACCGGACGAGGTCACCCGGGCCTCACGGTTCTCACTCTGCGAGCTCACCGCCCAGACCCTGCGCACCGGACTCGGCCTGCTCGGCATCGAGGCGCCCGACCGCATGTAACTTCCAGCGCTTTGACACCAGGACTGGTACCAAAACCATGCCAATCCTGGTGTCAAAGCGGGTTGGGAGGGGTTAGATGTCGACGCCGCCGTCGAGCATCTCGCGCACCCGGTCGAGCAACTCGAGGGGGTCGAAGGGCTTGGTGATGTAGTCGTTCGCGCCGGCCGCCTTGCCGAGCTCGACATCGGTGGCCTGTGCCTTCGCGGACAGCAGGATGATCGGCATGTGCTTGGTGTCGTCGTCGCCTTTGAGCTCGCGGGTCACCTCAAGGCCGTCCTTCCGCGGCATCATGATGTCGAGGAGGATCACGTCGGGACGCTCGGCGCGGGCCTGCTCGAGGCCCTCCACACCGTCGTTTGCAGTCACCACGGTGTAGCCCTCCATTTCGAAATTCACCTGGAGAAGCTTGAGGATGACAGGGTCGTCGTCGACCAGTAGAACCTTGGGCACGGCGCAATGCTACGCACAGTCGGGCCAGGCATGACGCACTAGGCTCTCCACCCTGGTTGCGAGCCCTCGTAGCTCAGGGGATAGAGCATCGGCCTCCGGAGCCGGGTGCGTAGGTTCGAATCCTACCGAGGGCGCTCTCGGCGGCTCGTTCGGTCAGGTCGGGCGGCGGCGATGGCCTCGATCTCGTCCCTGATCTCGAGGAATGCGTCGACCAACTCGGGATCGAAATGGGAGCCGCTGGCCTCGGTGATGAGCCCGGCGGACACCTCGATGACCAGCGCGGCGGGCGAGAAGGGTTTGAGGAGGTAGCCGACGGCGCCGATCTCCAGTGCTGCGAGGTCGAGCCCGCTTACGTGGGGCGACAGGAGGACCGGCCCGCGTAGCCTTCCTGGCATGCGGACGCCCTCGGCCAACCCTTGCCCGAGCCGGTGAGTCCCGGTTGTCGCTCATGAGCCTCGGTCCCGCCGTGGTGGCCGTCATCGCCGCCGTGGCGATGATCGCGCTCACGTGGACCATCGCCGTCGTGTTGGCCAAGCGACTCCCAGAGGGACTGCTGAAAGACGCTCTGACCGCCCTTCCCGCCGCGGTCACTACCGCCCGTCGGTTGCGCCGCACTGCCGCTGTCCCCCGGAGGGTCAAGGTGGTGCTCATCCTGGCCGGGCTGTATCTCGTCTCGCCGATCGACCTCCTGCCGGAGTTCCTTCCCGTCATCGGCGCCCTCGACGACCTTGTGGTGGTCGTTCTGGCCCTCCGCTACGCCGCCGCGCACACCCCCGTGAGCGCGGTCCGAGCTGCGTGGCCCGCCGACCAGGCGTTGCTTGACCGAATACTTGACCGCGTCGGCCGGTCAGACCACCTCGGCCGGTCAGACCACGACGACCGGACTGGCGACTGAGCAAGCCTGGCCCCGAGCAACGCTGAGCGACGCTGAGCGACGCTGGCGACGCTGTCATCCCTGATGGACCGGACACATCCAGGTCGTTCGCCCGCCGACGGCCGCTCGAAGCAGGGCCGAGCCGTCCCGCGGGCAGGTTCCGCCGGGGTGGCGGTGTGGCAGGAAGTCACCTTGATGAGAGCCGCCTCGGGCAATGAGGTCCTCGATGGTGTTCGTTAGGTGGCGATGAAGCCGGCGGAACTCCGCGGGAGTGAGCGAGCCTGCTTGGCGCCGGGGGTCGAGCGACGCCCGCCACAACGCCTCGTCAGCGATGAGGTTGCCCACTCCAGCCAGCCGCGACTGGTCGAGGAGCCGGGCCTTCAGCGCGGTCGTGCTCGCCCCCAACACAGCCCGAAGTGCGGCGGGTCGGATTGAGCGCGCATCTGGCCCTAACCGGTCCTCATCCGGATCCAGTTCCACTCCCCCGAGCCGGCGGGGGTCGATCACGCTCATCCGCCCACCGTCGGCGAACGTGACGCCGAACCGCTCCCACTCGGGACGGGCCTCATTGCTCGTGTACAGCAGGTCGTCCACCCCGACCTGTCCGTCGACGACCAACCGACCGGTCATGCCGAAGCGCAGGCCGAGCACCACGCCAGCAGCGGTGTCCAGCAGCAGCAACTTCCCTCGGCGCCGCGCCGCCAGCAACGAGCTGCTCGTCAGGATCGCGTCGAGCGTCGTCACATCACATCGCTTCAGGAACCACGCATCGGGCGCCTCGACACTGAGGATCAGGCGGTGCAGGGCCGCCTCGGCCAGCCCGCGATAGGCCTCAACCTCAGGCAGCTCCGGCACGGCGCCTGACCGTAGCCTGGGTAGGCTCCCGCCGGTGGACGTCCTCGTGGTGGTAGGCGACAGCGCGGTGCCCCGCCGACTCCGCGAGCGGGCTAGACGCGTCGTTGCGGCACCGGACGGGCTGACCGGCGAGATCATCGCTCACGTACGCACCCATGTCCCCCGATCGGTTGGTGTCTTGGGGTCGGCCGATGACGCCGATCGGCTTCATCAGGCCGGACTCCCGGTCACCCACTACGCCGACCAGGCTGCCGACCCGCCGATCCCAGGAGTCCCGAACGTGCCCACCACCGACCCCGGCCCAGCTATGGACGTCGCTGACTCGCTGCTCGACCTCATCGGGAACACGCCGATCGTGCGCCTCGATCGGATGGGCCGAGACCTCGAATGCCATCTGCTGGGGAAGCTCGAAATGATGAACCCGGGCAACTCGGTGAAGGACCGACCGGCGCTCACCATGATCGAAGCCGCTGAAGCCGAGGGTTTGCTGACCGAAGGGGGCACGATTGTCGAGCCCACCTCCGGCAATACCGGTGTCGGGCTGGCCATCGCTGCGGCGCGGAAGCGCTACCACTGCGTGTTCGTCTGCCCTGACAAGGTGGCTCCGGAGAAGATCAACCTGCTGCGGGCTTACGGCGCTGAGGTGATCGTGTGTCCGACCTCCGTCGCGCCGGAACATCCGGACAGCTATTACTCGGTGTCGGATCGACTCGCCCGGGAGATCCCCGGGGCTTACAAGCCGGATCAGTACCAGAACCCGGCCAACCCGGAAGCCCACGTCCGCTCGACCGGTCCCGAGATCTGGGAGCAGACCAAGGGCCGCATCACCCACCTCGTCGCCTCGGTCGGCACGGCAGGAACCATCGTTGGCCTCGGCCGGTACCTCAAGGCGCAGAACCCCGATGTCCAGATCATTGGCGCCGATCCGGAGGGGTCTGTGTACTCCGGCGGATCCGGACGTCCCTACCTGGTCGAAGGCAGCGGCGAGGACGTCGGGCC
>JBPCMH010000171.1:0-4378 GCA_051002495.1 Acidimicrobiales bacterium | reverse complement strand
GATCATCTCCGGGCCCTCTGGAGCAGGGAAGACCACGGTCTGCGACCACCTCACGACGTCATTCGACCCGTGCGCGCTGGTGCGCGCCGATGACTTCGCTCGCATGATCGTGCGCGGCTTCGTCGATCCGTGGCGGCCAGAGGCTGCTCACCAACACGCTGTGCTCGGCGCAGCGATGGCATCGGCAGCCGCGCGTTGCGTCGACGGTGGCTACATGACCTTGGTCGACGGCACCTTCTTCCCGGACGGTGCCGAGGGGTTCGCTGCGACCTGTCGCCGCCACGATGTCCCGGTGCACTACGCGGTACTGAGGGCACCGCTGGAGACGTGCCTCACCCGTGCCAAGGCACGCGGGCCAGAGCCCGTAGAGGAACGGTTCGGGGCGCTGCATGACCGCTACGGCGGGCTCGGCGCGTACGAATCGCATGTGATCGACGCTTCCCCGCCCGTCAGCGAGGTCGGCGGTGCAATCGTCGCTGCGCTACGCAAGGGGCGCCTTGCTGTTTCCCCCGTACAACGTCGCCGCTGACCCGGCGTTGGGGGATACTCCCTCCCGATGCCGGTGTTCGCGTTGTGGAGCGGCCCACGCTCGCGGTCCACCGCCTTCTTCCGCTCGATGCTGGAACGAGGCGACCTGGTGGCGCTGCACGAACCCCTGGAAGGGCTGCACTTCCTTGGCCCGATGCAGATCGCGGCACAGACGTTCGCAACGCCGCCAGAGCTGCTGAGTTGGCTGGTGCACGAGACCGAGGACCGAGCCGTGTTCCTCAAGGAGACGGTCAACCCACCAGTGCAAGAGCTCGTCCTCGCTGACCACCACTTCGTCGCCGAGGTCCACCACGCGTTCCTCATCCGACGACCGGAGGAGATCGCAGCGTCGTACTACGCCCTCGAGGGCGACATGCGGATCCTCGAGACCGGGCTGGAGCTGCTGCGCGACCTCTTCGTCGCCGTCCGGCACGCCGGAACACATGCGCCGGTCGTCATCGACTCAGACGACCTCGTCACCCGACCGGCCGAGACCATGGCTGCGTACTGCGCGTCTGTCGGGCTCCCATTCGTCGCTGATGCTCTGCAGTGGGAGCAGGGAGAGCGTCCCGAGTGGAGCCACTCGTCCCGCTGGCACGAAGACGCCGCCGCGAGCAGCCGGTTCGAACAGCCCCGGCATCCGGACCGCTACGGACTCGCGACGCACCCAGAGGTCCTGCGCTTCGCCAAGCGCCACACGCCGTTCTACGAGGAGCTGCGCGACCACCGTCTCGACGTTGCTCCGTCACCATCGGTCGACTCCGACCACGAAGGCAGAAGAGGCCAGTAGCGGTCCCTCGAGCACCCGCCAATCGAGGTGCGGCGCCCCCGGTCCTGAAGGTGCAGGTCGCAGCCGTCCCCGAGCCGGCGTTTGGGGGGCGCAGCGTCGCCCTCGCCCCGAAGCTCTCGGCCCCGGAGGGGACCGCGAGGGGGCCAGCGATGCGCCTACCGCCGTACAATCGAGTTAGCGATCCGTCGAGGGGAGTGGAATGGCTGGCGCGCCAGCACAACGAGTGGGGCCTTGGACGCTCGGGGAGCGGCTGGGCCGCGGCGGCAACGCATCGGTGTTCATCGCAACCCGCGACGGTGACGACACGCCGGTGGCTTTGAAGGTCATCAATACGAAGAAGGTGGAACGCGAGCCGTATCAGCGGTTTGTGCGCGAGATCGGGTTCCTGCGCGAGCACCAGGAAGTCGCTGGGCTGCTGCCGCTCATCGACGCGCAGCTTCCCAGCGCCCCATCGAAAGCCGACCAGCCCTGGCTCGCGATGCCGGTCGCGACCCCGATCGCCGACGCGTTGCAAGGGCGTCCCCTCGCAGACGTCGTGCACGCGGTGGCGACTATCGCCGACACGCTCTGGCGGTTGCAGCGTGACCGCAACATCGCACACCGCGACATCAAGCCGGGGAACCTGTACGAGCTCGACGGCGCGTGGCTCATCGGTGACTTCGGACTCGTCGCGCTGCCCGATACGGATGGCCTGACTGCGGAGGGCCGCCCTCTCGGGCCTGCGCACTTCATGGCGTACGAGATGATCTGCGACCCATCGATCGCCGACCCGCATGCGGCCGACGTGTACTCGCTCGGGCATCTCTACAACCGATCGCTGGTAGGTACACCATCGCTGGCGACGTCCCTAGGTCCGGCAGCGAGCACGGGCCCACGTCCCAGTCATGAGCGGGGCGATGCGTTGGATCACGAGCACGTCAGGGCCTCGGCGATCTTGGCGTCGACTTCGACGACGACGATGGCCCGGTCGCCGCGGGTGGTGGTGTCGATGACCCGGACAGCGCCGAGGGTGCGGATGTGCGGCGCCCAGAGGACCAGGGTGGCACCGTTGGTGATCGCGGTGCGGAGCGCGTTCTGCGGTGGGTTGGGGGTGGTTTCGGTGCCGGGGAGCTGCGGGGGCGCGGCGGCTTCGACGATCTTGGCCCGCAACGCCCGGGGTGAAAGCCCATCGGTCTCGGCTTTCGCGAGCCACTGGTCCTGGTCTGCTGTGTCACGGACGGTGCGGGCGACGGTGGCGTGATGCGACCACGACAGACCACTGCGCCGGCGGTCGGGGGTGAAGGTGGCGGCGAACGCGGCGCACTCGGCGAGGGTGGCCTGGTGGTGCCACTGCTCGGCGAGGGTGACGAGCGCGGTCGGCCCGTCACGGTGGTGAAGCTCGCACACCAGGTCCCCGAGGTACCAGCGGGTCGCGGTGTCGAGGCGGGCCACCGACTGCGCCGCGGTGATCAGGGTGGGTGTGTCGATGTCGGTGAGGGGGTGGGTGGGGCCGGTGGGTCCGACGTCGATCCCCGGCAGGCGCACCTCGATCATCTCATCGCCCTCGGGAGCCCGGCCTTCGCCCTGGCGCCTTCGATCGCCGCGGCCATAGCGGAGGCGTCGTCGCGGCACCCAACCGCGAACGACCCCCGAGTGCCCGGGGTGCGACCCGGGCCCGCGGCGACCGAAGCGCCGATGCCTTGACGCCGAGGCGTTCGGCGGCTTCGCCGACAGTGAGCTGATCGTGGAGCGCCACGCTTGACTTCGATGTTACTTGAAGTTCTAGCGTTCGGTGCCATGGCAACTCGTTCTCGTCCCCGGATCGCGTTCGTTCAGTCCTGTTGGCACCGCGACATCGTCGACCAGGCCCGGCTTGGTTCCTCGACGTCGTGACCAACGAGCGGTACCTGGCCACGAAGAACAATCGACTTGGACACGAGCTGTCGATTGCCCGTGCGGCCAGTCCCTCGGCGAAGATCAACACGAGCGTGACGGCCGAGACCTCCAGCGATCCGGCGACGACGTGATCCGAGTCATCTACCGCTGGACCATCGACGCCGGCTCGCGAGAGCCGTTCATCGAGGAGTGGGAGCGGCTGACCCGATGGATCCGCACGGAGTTCGACGGCTCCTACGGCAGCACGCTCCTGGAAAGCGATGAAGACAGCGTCCTGATCGGCATTGCCCGGTGGGCAAGCCGCTCGCACCTGCTGGCATTCCGTGACCAAGCCGGAGCACTCCACCTGCCCGGCGCCGACCTCGAATCGATGGAGCTCCTCGCCGAGATCGCACACCTCACGGCCGAAGAGTGACAAGCGGGCTGAGCCGAGTCAACGCGCATCGCTGATCAGGGACGTTGTTGTGGGTCACCCGGCGTCCGCGTTGCCGACCGGCACGTTCGTGGCACGCCCCCGGCGGATGTGGCTCAAGTGGTTGGGGACAATCGCCGACCGCTCGGCGCCAGGTCGGGCTTCGGTCCGCCTGCCATGCCCCAAGGGGTGAAGGGGGCTCATCGGATCTGAGCGGGGTCGGTGGTGTTGAGGAGGTCCCAGTTGGGGCGCCCGGCGTAGAGCAGGACGCGTAGGCGGTAGTGGGCGAAGCGGCGGAACCCGAACCCGACGCGCTTGGGGCCCGCCGCGGATTTGAGTTTCCGTTTCATGTGGGGGTGAGGGTGTAGTTCCAGTCGCCGTGCCAGTCGTGGCGGTGGAGGGGGAGGGCGTCGAAGTCGGCGGTGGTGATGCGGATGCCGGTGGCGTACCAGTTGGGGTCGTAGGTGGCGGTGACGGTGAGCCCGGTGGTGGTCGTGGTGGCTCCGATGAGCTCGATCATGGTGCGGATGCTGGTGAGGGGCCGGCCTCGCCAGTTCATGGAGATGAAGCTGAAGAGGCGGTGCTCGATCTGTTCCACTTCGAGGTGCCGGGCGGCATGTGGCAGACGGTGACGATCAGCCCGATGGTGGCGGCCAGGTTGGCCAGCTCGGTCTTGAAGGCCCGGGAGCGGTAGCCGTTGGACCCACCGGCATCGGCGGTGATCATAAGGCGGGTGGCGTCCAGGGCCATTCCAAAGTCGCGGGTCGCGAGGC
>JBPCMH010000170.1:0-3515 GCA_051002495.1 Acidimicrobiales bacterium | reverse complement strand
CCCTTGGCCACCGCGGCGGTGGTGTTGCCGAGCGAGTCAAGGGAGTCGGTCACCTGCCGAACCTCAGGCGGCAGGTGAGCCATCTCGGCGATGCCGCCAGCGTTGTCGGCGATGGGGCCGTAGGCGTCGACGGAAACGACGACGCCGGTGGTCGCCAGCATGCCGATGGCGGCAAGGGCGATGCCATACACCCCGCTGATGTCGTGACCAGGAACAGCCTCGTTGGCCGCCCAATACGACACGCCAACAGCGATGGCGATCAGGATGACGGCCGGAGCGACCGAGATCATGCCGGACGAGATGCCGCCGAGGATCGTGGTGGCGGGTCCGGTCTCACTTTGCTGGGCGATCTTCTTAACCGGGCCGTAGTGGTCGGAAGTGAAGTACTCCGACACCTGCCCGATGCCGTAGCCCACGATCAAGCCGGCGACGACAGCGACCGGGAAGCCCCACCAGTTCTCGACCGCGTCGACATCATTGAAGAAGACGTAGCCGAACACGAAGGCGAGGATGATGGTGAGGAGGGCCGCCACGTTGGTACCGCGGTGTAGCGACCGGGCCAGGTTGCGGGGCGTGGCGTTGGCCGACGACTTCACGGTGAAAGCGCCGATCATGGAAGCGACCATGCCGAATGCGCCGATGGCCAGCGGGAACAGCAGACCCCGCTCTTGCAGGTCAGGTGAGAACTTGAACGCGAACGCGGCGAGCGCGATGGGGGCGATGATCGACCCGGCATAGCTCTCGAAGAGATCCGCGCCCATGCCAGCGACGTCGCCCACGTTGTCGCCAACGTTGTCGGCGATGGTGGCCGGGTTGCGGGGGTCGTCCTCGGGGATGCCTGCTTCGACCTTGCCCACGAGGTCAGCGCCAACATCGGCTGCCTTGGTGTAGATGCCACCACCGACGCGGGAGAACAGGGCGATCGAAGAGCCGCCCAGTCCGTAGGCAGTCACGACCTGAATCGCCTGGTCAACAGCAAGCACCTCGACAAACAGGATGTAAGACAGCGCCAGGCCGAGGAGGCTGAGGCCAGCCACCGAGAAGCCCATCACCGCACCGCCCCGGAAGGCCAACGGCAGGGCCAGTTGCGGACCGGTCCGGGCGGCCTCGGTCGTACGAGCGTTGGCCAAGGTGGCGATGGTCATGCCGATGAATCCGGCGAGACCGGAGAACACGGCGCCCCAGATATAGGCGATCGCGCCCCAGGGCCGTCCGTACTCGAGGAAGATGAAGATCAGTACGGCCATTGCGGCAACGAAGCCAGCCACCCAGGTGTACTCCCGGCGCAAGAAGGCCTTCGAGCCATCCTGAATGGCCACCATGATCTCGACCATCCGCTCGTTGCCAGGATCGGCCTTGCGGACGTTGACGAAGAAGTATGCGGCCAGAGCCAGCCCGGCTAGGGCCGCGCCAGCAGCGAAGTAAGGAACAGTTTCCACGTTCTCAGCCTCCGTAAGGTCAGCGTGGGCGACGCACGACCCTAGGAAACTCGCCGCCCGCGACTCCAATCGGCCTCAGGCGCGGCGGACGGGTGGCAGGGCCAAGTTGGCCGGGACAGCCGGATCAGGCTTCTGGCTCGAACTCCAGCGCGGCCGAGTTGATGCACCAACGTTGACCGGTCGGGCCGGGGCCGTCGTCGAAGACGTGGCCGAGGTGGCCGCCGCAGCGGCGGCAGCGGACCTCGGTGCGGACCATGCCGTGGCTGCGGTCCTCGATCAACTCGACCGCGTCTTGGTTGGCAGGCTCGGTGAAACTCGGCCACCCGGAACCGGACTCGAATTTCGTGCCGGAAGCGAACACCGCCGTCTCGCACGCCGCGCAACGAAACGAACCGTCGTCGTGCAGATCGACGAACTTCCCGGTGAAGGCCGGCTCGGTGCCGCCCTCTCGCAGAATGTGAAACTGCTCCGGAGTGAGCTCGGCCTTCCACTCTTCATCGGTCTTGTTGATCTCAGGGCTCATGTCGACATTCTTCCGCACCGCAGCCCTCTATGTGTTGCCGAGCTCTGGCGGGTTGTCAGGAAGTGGCGCAACGCCGGCTTCGGCCTGCACGCCCAGGCTGTTCAAGGCGAACGAAACGAGGTGGTACTGACCCACAAGCATGGGGATCTCGATCAGCTGCCGTTCGTCGAAACGGTTGGCGAGTGCCGACCAGGTCGCATCGGAGATGCAGGCGTCGTCGTGCAACTCATCGGCGGCCCGGAGCAACGTCGCTTCGTGGTCGCTCCACGCGCCATGGTTCGAACCAGCCGTGACCCGATGGATCTCTTCGACGGTGAGCCCAGCAGCAGCCCCCAGGGCTGCGTGGTGACCCCATTCGTACGCGGCCTGGCAGCGCCAGGCGGTGCGCAGCACGAGCAGCTCTCGGTCGCGCGCCGGGAGCTTGCCCGCCAGCAGCTTGCCGCCGAACGGCAGCCAGTGCCGCAGCAAGCCCGGGTGCCGAACAAGGGTCCGAAAGATGTTGGTAGCACCAGACGTACCAGCACCAACACCAGCGAGAAGCTCGCGTTGCTGGTCGTCGAGGTCGTCATCGCCTACCGGCTCAAGTCGGGGCACGGCAGGTCGCGATGCGGCGGGATGTGTTTGGGTCGATGGGTCGTTGCTCGCTGCCGGTGGCGGAACGGGCCGGGTCGAGATGACTCTCGCCGAGCCAACATCAGCCGCTGGCGGAGCGGCGGTGCTGGTGATGAGGTCAGCCCACCGCGCTTCCTTCTGCCCAGGCTGGCGTTCGAGCAGTTCGACGAGCGGAGCTTCGCGGTCGGCCATCTTCCGCAGCCGGTCTTCGACGGCCTCGGTGGTCGCCATCTCCGCCATTCGTTCGGTCCTCCCCCGCAGCTCCCCCGGCGTTTGGGCACCACGAAGCAGCAAGACCGTCAAAAGTGCCAACTCATAGGCATCAAGGCCAAGCTCTTCGGCGGCGACGTGTCGATACTTCACCGCTCGCCCCCCATGAGATGGGTGCACGATGCGGATCACCCGCTTCTCCCGCAACGCCTCAAGGGCGTCGGTCACCTGAGCCTCGGTCAGTTGCATGACCGGGTAGCGGTTGTTCGATTGGTTACACGCGGTGACGAGCGCCTTGAGGGTCAACGGGTAGTACTGAGGAGTGGTCATGTCCTTCTCCATCAACGACCCGAGCACTCGTGCCTGCGTTGGTGTGAGGTGCATGCCGCCAGCGTAGGGTGAGACCTTTCGGGTACGCCCAAGGGGAGCACGATCCATGTTCGAGTGGAGTGAAGAACAGCAGATGGTGCGGGATGCGATCCGCCAGTTCATCGACAAGGAGGTCAAGCCCCACCTCACCGAGCTTGAGCATGGCGATATGCCTCCTTACGACATCCTGCGGAAGCTCTTTTCGACATTTGGCATGGCCGACATGGCCCGCGAGCGCTTCGCCCGCCAGGTCGCCCGCGAAGAGCCCGTCGCCGCTGGTGAGCCGGCCGAGGAGCGCCCGTCCGGGGGCGGCGGTGCTGACGCGATGGCCGCCGCCTTCACGATGATCCCCATCATCGAAC
>JBPCMH010000169.1:0-9948 GCA_051002495.1 Acidimicrobiales bacterium | reverse complement strand
CGGGCCAACACCTCCCGGTACCGCACGAGCACCTCGGCGAGGCCGTCAACATCGCCCTCGAACTCCGCTTCGACGTCGGCCGGATCTTGCAGCCCCAGCCGTACCGCAGAGAGCGCTTCGATCCAGGCCGCGGCCGGGTCGGTGTTGGCCCGCCGGGGCAGGTCGACCAACTCGCCGAGGATGTCGCGGACCTCACGCTCGTCGATGGTCGAGGAGCGGCTCGATCGGGTGACGATCGAGAGCCCGAGCGCGTTGAGCGTGCGGACCTGCAACTCGGGAAGATCGGTGGTGCGGTCGGTCATCTCGCCCGCGGCCCGCTTGTTGAACGCCACGAGGGTTACCGCTCGCCCGGGGACCGCCCAGGTGCGCAGCAGGTGTCGGGCCCGTTCGGTGAGCACGCGGGTCTTACCCGATCCGGCCGGGGCGATGATGCGGGCCGCTCCCCCGCCGTGCACGACGGCGGCCAGTTGGTCGGGTGCCAACTCGGCCGCCGATGCGTTGCTCCTGGCGAACGGCTCGAGCGCGCCGGCCAATATGGACTGACGGGAGACGATCGCCACGCCGTCGGCATCTGACCGCCACTCGATCGGCCCACCGTCGCACAGGATTGGGCGGCCATCGGGTAACACCACGTCTCCCTCGCCACCCGCAGTGGCGCCCAGCCTGATCGCCTCGTCGGCAAGCCACCAGCGCGGTTGCTCACCGCGCCAGTCGATGGCGTTGGCGAAAACGGCGTGGGCGAGGCGCTCGTTGTCAAAGGCGAAGTCGGGCGTCAACCGCCAGGGGTCAGCGGTCTCGGTCTCGCTCTCGTGCTCTGCGGTCGGGAACTCGCCGTCGACTTCGATGACGAGCGGCCGCCTTGACCGCCATGCCTCCTCAAGCTCTGCGAGGTAGTCGGCATCGGCTGTGATTCTGGTGCTGTCCTGCCACCGCGGCGGAGTCGGTTGGCCGGGTCTGACAAGCACGCTCCGACCGAGCACCGGCTCCATGCGACCGGCGCCAGTCGGTGGTGCTGGCTCGGGTGTTCGGCTATCGGCCTGCTGGCTGCGACCCGGAGCGGGACTGGCCTGTTGATCGCCCGCGTTGTCGGGCTGGTTGGGGCGGGCGCTGTCGCCGTTGCGCTGCCAGCACGCTCGGACCTCGGACGCGGAGGCGTGCCGCCCGCCGCAGTAGTTGCAGGGGATGTCCATGCTCAGCGGCTAGTTGCCCGTCGCTTCATCTCTGCCGACGGTACTGGCGAACCGTGACATGCCTACCCGGGACGAGCCGAGGTGGGTCGACGGCCGGCGGTCTTCTACGCTGGCCCCCGGCCTCGACGGATTCGTCCGGGTCACGCCCCCGTAGCTCAGGGGATAGAGCATCGGTTTCCTAATCCTCCGGGGGCCACTTCGCTGACCTGCGAATCAGCGTCACAGCCCAGGTCACGAGTGGTTTCGGGTGATGGCTCGTGATGCCTCGTGATGCCGATTCCTGCAGGCTCCGCGGGATTCTCGCGGGATTTTCGAGGCCGACGAAAGCGCTTCGCCGGCCTCACGCCTCATCGTGGCCATGCACATCCGGCCCGCTGGGGACCCCACGAACCCGCGCGTGGATCCAACTGAGCAGGCCGAGAAACCCGAACACAACGAGCAGACCCTGGGACTCAGACGAGCGTGCAACGAGGCTGTTGGTCAGCCGCAAGAGGAAGAGCCGTGCCGTGCGCCGGTGGTCGCTGATCGCAAAGGTCGTGTGAGGTTCGCTCGTCCCGGCAATGCTGGACGGCGACATGGCTACGTGGTTCACGGCCGACCTTCACCTCGGCCATACGAACATCATCCACTACTCCGCTCGGCCCTTCACCGACGCCGAGGCGATGAACCGCGCCCTCATCGACGGGTGGAACGAGGTCGTCGACGAGGGCGATGACGTGTGGATGCTCGGAGACTTCGCGATGGGCAAGATCGACGAGACCCTGCCGCTCGTGGGCGAGATGCACGGGCGCAAGGTGCTGCTCGCCGGCAACCACGACCGATGCTGGGCGGAGCACGGTCGACGAGCGAACGGATGGGAAGAGCGATACCTCGCCGCCGGCTTCGACGAGGTCCGACAGGGTCAGGTCAACATCGACATCGCCGGCGTCACCACGCTCGCCTGTCACTTCCCGTACCGAGGCGACAGCCACGACCACGACAGGTACGCCGAGCAACGGCCCGCCGATCGTGGCGCATGGCTTCTTCACGGCCATGTCCATGAGCGCTGGCAGCAACGCGGTCGAATGATCAACGTCGGTGTCGACGCGTGGAGCTACCGGCCTGTCAGCGAGACGCAGATTCGCGACCTATTCGCGGAAGGCCCGCAAGATCGCGAGCCAGCGCGAGGTACCTCATAGACGCGCTCGCGCTGTGCGTGCGGGGGGGGCCCGAATCGCCGATTCCTGCAAGCTCCAAGGCGAGCACCGGTGTGATCGATCGGTGTGGCTGTCATTGCTTCACGCCCGAATAGAGCACGGTTGACGACCCGCCCTTGGTAAGCACGGTGAGGCTCGTGGAGCCGCGAGTCAGCGCGACGTAGAGGTTGCGTGCATCGAGTTCCGAAGCGTCTAGAACGATGCACCTGTCGAACTCGAGGCCCTTGACAAGGAGGGTCCGTGAGATGAGCTTGGCGTCCAAGGTTCGGAGTGTGTGTCGAGCACGGTCTCTGATGGCCCACGCTGCTTCCGGCAGGCTCTCGAACGATCCCTCGGCCACCGCTGTGGCCGTCCGGCGCATCTCCGAGAGCAACTCGCGCCGATAGACCTTGGCGCCGTCTATGGCCGCGAGCGCGGCGAGCGCCCGGCTAATCGCGCGCGGGTCCGTGGAAGAGGCAACCTCCGACAACGCGATCACGGCCGACGTGATCTTGGTCCCGTCCTTGGGTCGAGGTGTCTCGCCGGCGGCGAGCTTCTTCCTCGTCACAGCAAGGGCCGTGCTGACTGCGGTCATGCACTCGATGGCGAAGTCGACGACGACCTCCGCTCGCGCCGGCCCTGTAGTTGTCTCAAGTCGTTCGCAGTATTTCAGCAGATCGTTGCAATCCATCTCTTCCATGGACGTGAACCGACCGCCGAGCTTCCGAGCGACCCCGTGGGCATCATGTGCCCACTTGCGGATGCCCACTACCGAGCCCCCGGCCACCGCTGCCCGATGGCAGGCCGCTACTTGCTTGTTGGGCGTGGACTCATCGAGTGCGATCGGCGCACCCGTGAGGTCGAGCGGCTGCCGGGCACTCAAAGCTTCTCGGATCCCGAGGAGCCACTCCCCGAGGGCGGGGTTCGATGTCACCCAGCGCCATGGTGTCGACAAGGACGGCAACTCTTCGAACTCCGGTGCCACATCATCGTCCCAATCGACGAGCTTGCCTGCGAAGCCGAAGATGCCTTGGAGCGGGTCGCCCAAGACGCGACACGGCCTTGCTTCCGCGAGCGCGAGGATCACGGCGTGTTGATCGGCAGTGCAATCCTGATACTCGTCGACATAGATCCCGTCGTAGGAGGCCCTCAGGACCTCGAGCCCAATCCGGCCCGTGAGGACCCTTTGCGCGGCCCCGTAGACTGCGGCCCAGCCGCCGCCCGTGGGTTGCAGCTCCGTCAACCCGGAGGTCGCCGGGTACCCGGATGCGTAGCGCAGGGCGAACCCAGCAATCGTGTCGACGTGGAAGGACCGAGGCGGGACGCCGAACCGGAGGAGGCGCGCCCGTAGAGCTCCAACACCCGCGTGCGTGTGCGTGAGTACGAGCTGTCGACCACTCGCGCTTGACGCGATAGCGGCGGCAATCAGCTCCGTCTTGCCGCAACCTGCGGGCGCAAGCAGGAACGCTCTCTCGGCGTTTGCTAGGTCCTCAGGTCCAGTCATCCTCGTAGACCCACGCCTCGACTGCCTCCAGCTTCGTCCGAAGGTCCGTGCCATCCAGCGCGTCCCATGCGCGAGCGACGATTTCCCCTACCGCCTCGCCGATGTCGACTCGCTTGAACCACGAGTTCTTCGAAGCGGCCTCGGCAACGGCTGTTCGAAGCTCCTCCTCTTCGATCGAGCCGCCCAGCCACTCATCGGGCACCAGCGAGGCCGGAGGAGCTTGTCCGAGCCGGTCGAAGACAGCGTCCCGAACAGACTCCGCGGAACGCGTCGCGATCGCAAGATCGAGCAGCTCGCGGACGCACGTCCAAGGCAGGTCCGTGCACAACCGGCCCTCGGTCGCGGTGCCGTCAGACCAGGTGACGACGCGGACACCCGCGGCCGTGAGGTCACTCGCCGTTGGCGACAGCGGTCGGTCGGAATCAGCAAACACCGCCACGGGGAAGCCGAGCGTGGCGAAGGCCATCACTCGCCCACCTGTTTCCTGGCCTTGCCCGAGAGCCAACACTGCGCCCACGTGCGCAACCGGGCGTGCATTGTGCCGTCCTTGCCATGCCGCTTCGAGACCTCGGAGCAAACCGAGTTCTGTCTTTCCTTCGCAGACGACAACGCGCCGTCCGAGGAAGGATTCGGGAATCGCGCGCAGGACGGCTTGCAGTTCGACCGGGACTTGGCGAACAGCGATTCCGGACGATCGGCGTTGGACGACATGGAGGTTGGCGGCGTCGAGCTCTTCGAGCGCGACCGACGAGTGGGTGGTCAGGATGACCTGTCCTTGCGTACCGGGCTGTTGATCGAGCGTCTCGACGAAGGCTCGCAACATTCTGAGAAGGTGGCGCGTGCGGAAGGGCTCGAGCCCCGCCTCGACCTCATCGACGAGCTGAACCGCACCACTCGGAACCGCGAGCCGCTGTAGACCCAGAGCAACGAGGCGTCGCGTTCCGAGCCCGGAGCGATCGAGCGGAATGGCATCTGCGTGCAGAGCCAAGCCAGATCCGCGCGCGGCGATCGCGTCGGCGCTCAGCGCCGCCACCAGCAAGTCGGCGACGGTGCCGGCGCCCATCTGAGTCGCAGCCAGGGCAGCCGTTGCGACCGCTCGGTCGAGGTCGTCCATCGGTACGGCCACCACGGCCTGTCGCATCAGCCGCTGGGCCTCGGCGAGAATCCGGTTCACCTCCTCAGCCAGGGAGGTCGCGGCCGTGAGGGCACTGCCCCGGCCCCAAGAGAAGTGGCGATCGGGTTCGCCGCCCAACCGGGCGACTCCAAGCATCTCACGATCCCGCGCGGTGATCGGCTTCGACTCCTGTTGCCGGTCGTTCACCACCGCCCAGGTCGGCTCAAGATCCGCATCGAGTGTGAAACGGATGGTGACGACGAGGTCGTCGTCAGGCTCAGGCTCGTCGTGGAGCGTGCCATCGCAGGCGATCCCCCTCAGATCGAGACCGAACTTCCGGTCGGTCAGCAACGCGGGTGGTAGGGCGCCGACTGTTGCCTCGATGATCACGGGTTGGTCGGTTGTCGCCTCGAAGAAGTCGTTGTCGGTGACGGTGGGATTCCAGCGGGGTGACAACACGAGTTCCACCGCCTCGAGGATCGTCGTCTTGCACGTGTCGCCCGCCCCGACCAACGCGATCAACCCATTGGGGACGGTCCAGTCCAGAGACTCGATCCCGCGGAACCTCTCGATCTTCAGATGGCGAACTTGCACGGACCCTCCTGCTGACGGGTACCAACCTCAGACACGATGCCCGCAAAACCCGACCCGGACGGGGACCGCCTTCAATCGATGATGTCGAGCGGTGGTAGGGCATCGACGATCGTCATTGTCTCAAGGCTGACGGTCACGATCCGCTTCACGAGGTCGAGGATGTAGCGGGGATCGCCGACCTCGGTGCACCAATCGTTCGGGTCGTTCACGATGCCCGATGCCCGGTCGGTGGTGACCTGGTAGCGATCCATGATCCACTCGATTGCCGACTTCGGGCCGAGCATGTACCGGTAGGCGGCCTCCGGGATGCCGGTCAGGGTGATGTGGGGGTTGAACACGATCTTGGACCGGTCCTTGTCGCCACCCGAACCTTTCGCGAAGGCCATCCTCCGCACTGCGTAGCTGTCAGAGGCGGGCTCGACGATCTGCTCCAGACTCGGGTCACCAAGTGGGTAGGGCTCCGCGGTCTCGTACCCGAGGTGCAGGTCGGCGAGCTGACGTCCGGCCGCCGAGAACGCGTCGAAGTCGCGCGCCCTCGGGAGGCGTGGGAGCATCAGGTTCAGATCGGTGCCGAACCTGAACCGGTACTCCGCCGAGTGCAAGAGGCCGTAGACGTAGAAGAAGATGTCGTCCTTCGTGACCTCCGACCCGAAGGTGGCGTGGTACTTCTCCAGCACGTCATCCGTGATGTTGTCGATTCGCCGGTCGATCGCCTGCGGTTCGTCGAACAGGGAGCCGGAGACCTCGGACGGCTCGCCGTACCGGAACCGAGGAAAGAACTGCCCAGTGTCGAGCAGGTGCAGGTCAGGGACGGCGTCGGTCATGACAACCGAGAACTCGTAGTGGGATCCCGCTCCAGTGAGCGTGAAGCCGACGTTCGGCAGGCCCGCACCAGGGAAGATTCGGGGCTGCTGGTACACCCTCTCGTTCATTGAGCGGTCGAAGTAGAGCGACTGCTTGCAGAACGGCCGGTAGCTACCAGTGACCATCCGTGATGGGTCGTGCTCGATCCGTTGCCCGCGAGCTATGCCGTCTTTCAGCGCGGCAGTCCAACTGATCCTCTTGGGGTCGAGGTTGATGAAAGTCTCGACAGCGGCCTTCCGGTCCGAGACCTTGGTCTTCGTGGCGTAGTCGGAGAAGGCGGCGACTTGTTCGTTGTAGAAGGCGGTCATCCGCTGGACGTTCTCGGCCGCGGACACGGCGGAGAAGTTCCAGCACCATGAATCCTTCCCGGTCGCGATGCCGAGGGAGTAAAGGTCAAAGATCGTCGTGTGCCGCTCCTCGCCTGCGCGTGGCTTGTGGCCGATGCGGTCGAAGCCGTCGAAGTCAGCGCTGCGCTGGTTGACCCAATCGCCTTCCGCGTTCGGGATGAGCTCCTGCCATGCGATGTTCGAGAGGGTGCCTTCTGCCACGATCGCGAGCTTCTCCTCGCGGCTGAGGTAGTCACCGATGTCCCGATAGCGGATCGAGCAGCCTTTGCCCGTGGTCCCGCTTCGGATGAGCAGGGTGATCGCAACTGTGCTCCGGCTGCCCGCACCGAAGACCTTGCCGCCTTCGCGTCGTGCCTTCTCGCCGGCGTTTCGTGTGTTGCCGCGAAGGTTGTAGACGTAGATGCTGTCGAACTCGTCGGCGAGGCTCTTGCGGAGGCCATCGGCGGAGTTGGAGTCGATCCAGCCGCCGTTCGAGACGAAGGACACCAACCCGGCCGAGCCGATGCGGTCTGATGCCCACCGGATGGCGCGGATGTAGGAGTCGTAGAGGGTTCGCGATGACGTCGCAGATGTGCCGGCCGCGTAGGTGGCTTCGATCCTGTCGTCGATCGCCGGGTACCGGCGGTTCTGGTTCCCGTCGTTGTTGCTTGTCTGCCCGGCCGAGTAGGGCGGGTTGCCGATGATGACCCGAATGTCCTGTGCCTTCTGGCGAGCGACTCGCTTGTTGTTCTCCGGGAAGAGCTTGGCATCGAGGCTCGCCGTGTCCTCGGCGAGCTGAAAGGTGTCGGTGAGGACGATGCCGTCGAAGGGGAGGTAGTCGCCCTCGTGGAGTTGGTGGAACGTTGCCTCGATGTTGATGGCAGCGATGTAGTAGGCGAGCAGCAGGATCTCGTTGGCGTGGAGCTCGCTCGTGTACTTGCGCAGCAGGTCCTGCGGTTCGATCAGCCCCGACTGCAGCAGCCGCACGATGAACGTGCCAGTGCCGGTGAAGGGATCGAGCACCTGAACGCCCTCAGCGGAGAGGCTCGTGTCGAAGTGGTCTTCGAGCGCCTGATTCGTAGCGCGCAGGATGAAGTCGACGATCGGGATCGGGGTGTAGACGATGCCGAAGGCGTCCGCTGTCTTGGGGAGGGCCTTCTTGAAGAATCGTTCGTAGAGCTCAGTGATGACGGCTTGACGGCCTTCATGATTGTCGATCCCCTCGGCCCGAGATCGCACCGAGGCGTAGAACGACTCGAGCGTCGTGGCCTCCTTGTCGAGGGCCTGGTCATCGAGCTGGTCGAGCATGGCCTGCATCGTCTGCGAGACGGGGTTGTGCTCTGAGAAGGCGTAGGAGCCGAAGAGGGCGTCGAAGACGGGTTTCGTGATGAGGTGCTGAGCGAGCATGTCGACGGCGTCGTTGGCGCTGATGCCCGGGTTGAGGTTCGCTCGCAACTCAGCAACAAACCGGTCGAACGCCTCGGCCCGCTCTGAGCCGGGCTCGGCGATTGCGGCCTTGATGCGCGCCCCGTGGCGCTCGGCGATGACCCGGATGTCGTCGGCCCACTGCTCCCAGTAGGTGCGCTCGCCGACCTTCGCCACAATCCGGGCGTAGATGGCGTCACGCCAGTCGTCGATCGGGAAGAAGAGTTGGGCCGGAACGGTGCTGCCGTTCGATCCTTCTCCGTTCGACCCGTCCTCGGTGGGTCCGCCTCCGACGCCGATGATGTCGATCTGCCGCGGGTCGCGTTTGTTGAGTTCGATCTGGTTGACCATCGCGTTGAATCGGTCATCATGGGCCCGGAGGGCCTGGAGAACCTGCCACACGACCTTGTAGCGCTTGTTGTCGCGCAGAGCGACCGCCGGGTCCATCCCGGAGGGGATGGCCACCGGCAGGATGATGTACCCGTACCGCTTGCCCTCGGCCCGGCGCATGACCCTCCCCACCGACTGGACAACGTCGACTTCGGAGTTCCTGGGGTTGAGGAACAAGACGGCATCGAGGTCGGGGACATCGACGCCTTCGGAGAGACACTTGGCGTTTGAGAGGATCCGGCAGACGCCCGGTTCCGCCTTCGCCTTCAGCCACGCCAGCCGCTCGTTGCGGATCAGCGCGTTGTCGGTTCCATCGACGTGGGCAAGCTCGCAGCGCAGTAGTTCCGGGTCACCGTCGGTGTAGGTGTGGATCAGATCGGGGAACCGCGTGGTGAACGCCTTCGAGTCCTTGATCGACCGGGAGAAGGCGACGGCTCGCCGCATCGGGATCAGGTCGACGCCAAAACCGTCACCAGCGATGGTGGTGCCCCTCTTGGCCAGACCGTTCCAGCAGCCGACGATCCGGGCAGCATCCTCGATCCCCAGCTCAAAGTTCTCGTCCGCCAGTTGCATCTGGAACGACCGGGCGATGTGCTCCTCGTCGACGTTCAGGACCAGGACCTTGTAGTCGGTAAGCAGTCCTGCCTCGACGGCCTTCCCGAACCCGAGCCGGTGGAACTCAGGCCCGTACAACTTTTCGTCGTCCATCGAGCACAGGAGCGCGTCGTGCTCCATCGCCTTGGCCTTGGTATCGGGGTTGAAGAGGCGTGGCGTCGCTGTCATGTAGAGCCGGCGTGCCCCTTGCAGGAAGGCGGGGTCGTGCACCTTCACGAAGGCAGATTCGTCGTCACCCGTGAGGGTCGCCCCGGTCGTCCGGTGTGCCTCGTCACAGACGATCAGATCGAACGCCGGGACGCCTGCCGCCTGGGCCGCCGCCACGGCATCAATGGACTGGTAGGTGCTGAATACGACGGTCATGGCCACGTCTCCGGCCGCAGCCCTCATCGCCGCCGCCAGCTTCTTGGCGTCCGTCGTCGCCGGGATGTCCAAGTCATGGACTCGAATGTCTTCATTCGCTGACCGTTTGCCGACCTTGGTGTCTGAGCAGACGGCAAAGCTGCGGATTGAAAGCTCGGTCTCGGCGGTCCACTCGCGAAGGGTCGGGTTGAGCAGGGAGATGGACGGCACCAGAAACAACCCGGATACGTGACCGGTCGGTGTCTCGCTGGTCACACGCTCGGCGGCCTTCAGTGCCGTGAACGTCTTGCCGGTCCCGCAGGCCATGATGAGCTTCCCGCGGTCGGAGGTCTGGAAGCCGGTGAACACGTCGGCCAGCGCGGCCGTTTGGTGAGGACGTAGCTTCTTC
>JBPCMH010000168.1:0-3657 GCA_051002495.1 Acidimicrobiales bacterium | reverse complement strand
CGTGACGACCCTGCAGGCCCGCGAGCAGCACATCCGACGGGAGAAGGCGTCGTCGAACGTGTGCACCAACCAAACCCTGATCGCGGTGTGCGCGGCCATTCAGCTGTCGTGGTTGGGCACGACCGGTCTGCGCGAGTTGGCCGTCCGCTGCGCCCGAGGCACGCGCTACACCCGAGAGGCGCTGCTGGCCATCGATGGCGTCGACGCGGTCGGCACCGCGCCGGTGTTGCGGGAATTTGCCGTGACGACACCGATCGCCAGCGATCTACTGGTCGAGCGCATGGCGGAGGAGGGCTACCTCGCTGGTATCGCCCTCGAAGAGGAGTACGCGCGCAACGGGCTGCTGGTCGCGGTGACCGAGCGCCGCACCCGGGCGCAGATCGATGCCTACACCCAGACCTTTGAGAAGGTGATCCGATGAGCACGACCAACCCGGCGCCGACAACGCCTGGCGCCGCGCCGGGTGGACGCGCGAGTTCCGCGCCGGTCATGGGACGGGCCGAGGAGCCGACCATCTTCGACTTCTCGGTGCCTGGCCGGAAGGCGTGGTCGTTCCGGGCTACCGACCTCCCGGCGTGGACGCCCGAGGATCTGGTGCCGTCTGAGCATCTCGCCGACGAGCCGGTCGGCCTGGCCGATGTCTCCGAGCGCGACCTGGTCGCACACATCACCCGCCTGACACATCGCCAGTACTCCGTCGATCTCGGGGCCTACCCGTTGGGGTCGTGCACCATGAAGTACAACCCGAAGTTGTGCGACGACGCAGCCGGCATTGTGGGCTTGGCCAACGTGCACCCCTCGGCGCCGGCCGCGCAATGCCAAGGCTGGCTGCAGCTCCTCGCCGACCTGGGCGACACGCTGTGCGCCATCACCGGCATGTCGGCCGTCACGCTGCAACCGCCGGCTGGCGCCTCCGGCGAGCTCACCGGGCTGCTGCTCATGCGTGCGTGGCACGAGGCGCAGGGTCGCCAGCGCACGAAGATCATCATTCCCGACTCGGCCCATGGCACGAACCCGGCATCGGTCACCCTGGGCGGGTACGACACCGTCACCGTTCCTTCCGACGAGCGCGGCCTTGTTGACTTGGCGGCGCTGCGTGAACGCCTCGACGACGACGTGGCCGGGATCATGTTGACCAACCCGAACACCCTTGGACTGTTCGAGGAGGACATCGCGGAGATTGCCAAGGCCTGCCACGAGGTCGGTGCGCTGCTGTACTACGACGGTGCGAACCTCAACGCCATCCTCGGCGTCACTCGTCCCGGCGACATGGGCTTTGACATCGTCCACATGAACCTGCACAAGACCTTCGCCGTGCCCCACGGCGGTGGTGGTCCCGGAGCCGGCCCGGTAGCCGTCTCCCCGCGTCTCGCCGAGTTTCTCCCCGGGCCGATGCCGCAGCGGTCGGCGACGGGGGAGTGGGAGTGGTTCACGCCGGCTCGCTCGATCGGGCGCGTGCACGGCTGGCATGGCAACGCCCTCGCCCTGGCTCGGGCTTGGAGCTACATCGTGGTCAACGGCGGTGACGGTCTGCGCCGCGTGGCCGAGGGCGCGGTGCTGAACGCCACGTGGCTGCGTCACCGCCTGCGCGGCACCTACGACATCCCGTTCGACCGTCCCAACATGCATGAGTTCGTGGCGTCGACAACGTCGTTGAAGAAGAAGCACTCGTTGCGGGCCATGGACGTGGCCAAGCGTCTCCTCGAAGAGGGCTTCCATGCGCCGACGGTCTACTTCCCGCTCATCGTCGACGAGGCACTCATGATCGAGCCGACCGAGACCGAGAGCCCCCAAACCCTTGAGGCGCTGGCCGAGGCGCTGATCGCCATTGCCGAGGGCGCGGCCGAGAGTGACGAGTTCAAGAACGCGCCCCACTCAACTCCCGTCCGCCGGGTGGACGAAGCCCGCGCCGCACGCCAACTCATTCCCACCTACGACGCGCGGCCCATCGATTAGCTGAGCCGCCTCCGGCTCAAGCATCAATCGGCGGACCCTTCGGCGCTCATGCCGAGTCGGTTCACCCGCCCGGCGTCCACCACGCGGGCGCACTCACCGACGTCTCACCAGGCTTGGCCAGGGCCGGATAGGCCAGCCGCTCAGGATCGCTCCATTGCTCGGCGAGAGCGTCCGCCAGATCACGGGACAGGGTCCGCAGTACTGGGTAGCCATAACCCGGCGCATTGGCTGCGACCCGCAGCCAGGAGAGCAGGCGGGGGCGAATCGTGGTTGTGCCCCATTCCCGATCAGACGACGCGCCCTCGACGGTCACCCGGCTCCCGGCCCGGTTTCGTTCGAGGATTTCGCCGCGAGCGATGACCCATGCAAACAGCGCGGCGGCGAGCCCGTCATCGAACCCCGGCCGAGGGCCGACCGCGTCGCGGTAAGCCTGGATGGCGCTCGATGACAGATCAGCAGGCAGGGGAGCGAAGCACCAGCACGACGGAAAGGGTGCGACGACATAGCTGGCGTCGAGCAGCACCGATCCCCAGCCCGACCGTTCGAAGTCGAAGAGCACGAACCGGTCGTCGATAATCCGAGTGTTGTCTGGGCAGGCATCGCCGTGGACGAAACCCTGCCACGCGCCAGCCTCGCGTAGACGCGCGACGATCATGGCGCACTCGGCCTCGAGCCCATCGCCGACGACGACGCCGGCATTGGCCGCAGCGGTCCGCAGTGCCCCGACCACGCGTCCCTCGGCGTGGTCGGCCCACACGAGCGGCTGCGGCTCGGTCGGCGGATGGTCGAAGCTCCACCGGTGGAGGCGGCCAAGGGTGGCGGCGAACGCAACGACATCGGCTTCGGCCTGGACTCGGTTGCCGCCGAGCAGCGAGTCAGCCAGTGATCGACCAGCAGGAAGATCCTCCATCACCACCACCTGGCGGTTCGGGTCACTCCCAAGGAGGCGAGGCGCGATCGGATCCGGCATCGCCGAGAGGTAGGTGAGGTTGGCGACCTCGGTCGCGAACTGTCGGAGCTCCCGCTCGCTCTGATCGCGCGGCCGCTTGACGATCACTGACCCACCGGAGGCGAGCCCGGCGCGCACCACGTGCGCTCGCTCCCACACGATTGTCATCTCGACGATGGTCGACCCAACGATGCCCTCGACTGCGCTTCTTTGCGCACCGCTCAGGCGATCGGACCGTTCATCTGCGTCGAGCGAGTCTGGCGACATGCGGCCGACCATACGGCCCAATGGGAAAGGGGTGACGCCAGCACGCTTGCGTCGTGTGGCCGGAGCCGACACGCTCGGGCTCTGATGCCCCGCCTCCTCGTCGTCCATCACACGCCGTCGCCCTCCATGCATTCGATGTTCAATGCAGTGCTGGCCGGGGCTTCGAACCCGGAGATCGCTGGTGTCGAGATCGAGCACCGGGCCGCACTCACCGCGACAGCGTCGGACGTGCTCGCCGCCGATGGCTACGTTCTCGGCAGCCCGGCGAACCTCGGCTACATCTCCGGTGCGCTCAAGCACTTCTTCGACCAGATCTACTACCCGTGTCTGGAGGAGACTACGGCCCGGCCCTTCGGTGTCTACTTGCACGGCAACGACGACACCGGGGGTGCCCTTCGAGCCGTGGAGAAGATCACCACGGGGCTGCAGTGGCGCCAAGCATCAGCTCAGATGGCCGTCGTCGACGAGCCATCGCAGGCTGACCA
>JBPCMH010000167.1:0-4573 GCA_051002495.1 Acidimicrobiales bacterium | reverse complement strand
GCAGGGCAACTCACCGGTTTCAATGGGGTCGATATCAACGGGACGAGCGCGTTCGACCTGGTGCACCCAGACGACGCTGCCATGGCTGCCGCCGGCATCGCCGAGGCCTTCGCCACTGGGTCGACGTCGCAGCCAGTCAAGATCCGGCTTCGCTTCGCCGACGGCTTGTGGCACCCGACCGAGATCTTCGTGCACAACCTCATTGACAACCCGAGCGTCGGCGGCCTGGTGGTGACCGTTCGCGACGTCACCTGGCGCGAGGTACACGAGGCGGCGACAAGGCGGAGTGAGGCACGTCTCCGCTCCATGGTCGAGAACCTCAGCGACGTGATCGTGGTGCTCGACAGCGACCTCAACGTGCAATACGCCAGCCCCGGCATCGAGACCCTGATTTCAGCACCGGCCTACACCAACCTCGGCGAGAGCGCGTTCAACGACATCCACCCAGACGACCTCGATCGAGTCCAGGGCGAGATCGAGGCGCTCCTCAAGGCCCCAGACGAGGTCGCCAGGTTCGAGATGCGGCTAGGTGGAGGCGAGGCTGGCTACCGCTGGGTTGAGGTCACCGGGTCCAATCGCCTGCACGACCCGAACGTCGACGGCATCGTCTGCACGCTGCGCGATGTGTCCGACCGACGGGCCAAGGGCGACGAGCTTCAGCAGGCATATGAGCGGGAGCGGCAAGCGGCCATCAAACTGCGGGAGCTCGATCGCTTGAAGGACGAGTTCCTGGCCACGGTTTCTCACGAGTTGCGGACCCCCCTCACGTCGATCGCCGGGTTCACCCACATGCTCATCCGCGGGAAAGTCCCTCCAGAGCAGGTGCAGCCAATCCTGGAGCGGGTCAGTCGGAGCGCGGCGGACATGACCAGCATGATCGAGAACCTGCTCGACTTCTCCCGGCTGCAGGCCGGTCGGGTCGAGGTGAAGGCCGAGCCGTTGTTCCTCCGGGAGGCGGTCCACGAGGTGATCGACCAACTCACCCACCAACTGGCCGACCACCAGGTCGAGGTTGCTATCGCGGAGTGCCAGATCACTGGCGACCCGTCGGGCTTCGGCCACGTGCTGCGCAACCTGCTCGTGAACGCGGCCAAGTACTCCGACCCCGGCAAGCTCATCACTGTCTAGTGCGCGCTCTCAGACGATGAGGTGGCCATCGCAGTCGATGATCAAGGCATCGGCATCGAGCCTGGCGAACAAGCCGCCATCTTCCAGCACTTCTACCAAACGCGCCCGGGCTTGACGGGCCGACGAGGCGCTGGAGTCGGCCTCAACATCGCCAGGCGGTACACCCAGCTCCAGGGCGGACGGATGTGGCTCGAGAGCACCGTCGATGTTGGTTCGACCTTCTGGTTCGCCCTCCCCAGGGCCCACCCCGCGACCACCACATGACTGTCCCCCGAGTGCTCGCGGTCGACGACGAACCCGACATCCGCCTGCTCATCGAACTGCTCCTGGGCCAAGCGGGTTACGACGTCGAAACCGTCGGCACCGGCGAGGCGGCGATACACCGCATCGCCGACAGCGTGCCCGATCTGTTGCTGCTCGACATCTTCCTGCCAGGCATGAGTGGCTGGGACGTGGCGATCGATCTCCAAGCCCAAGGACTCCTGCCCGCCCTCCCGATCCTGATGCTGTCGGCCCACGCCGATCCCCATGCGGGCGATAGGGCCAAGGCGCTGGGCTGCCGCGGCTTCCTCACCAAGCCCTTCGATCCAGACAGCCTGGTCGAGCAAGTGGAGGCGGTGCTCGAAGGTGCCCCGCCCGTTCCGTAGCCTTCGGTCGGAGGCCTACCTCGCTCCCGTGTGCGCTCAGCTGTTGGTGGTCGGCTGGCACGCTCGTGGGAGGCGCTCGGTGTCGTCGTGGGTGGCGTACGCGCCTGCCATCGGCCTCCTCGGGATGGGTGCCGTCGCCGAGCGTGCCGCCGGTGGCGGGAGGGTCACGCCCTTGTGGGTGCGACCGTCGGTTGCTCGGCGTCGGTGTGGCACTTGAGCGAAGCGACACCACCCCGCTTGACGCTGGCCGTCGCGCGGTTGAGGTGATCGCCGAACGCTTCGACTGAGCTGGCCGATCGGTCCGGTCAGTCGGTCTGTTCTGGGCGCAGCGTCGGAAACAACACCACGTCGCGGATCGTCTGCACATCAGCCAGCAGCATCACGAGGCGATCGATGCCGATGCCGAGTCCGCCCGTGGGCGGCAGGCCGTGTTCGAGAGCGCGGATGTAGTCGTTGTCGACGACCATGGCCTCGTCATCGCCGGCATCCTTGGCCTTGGCCTGATCTTCCATTCTCGACCGCTGCTCCGCGGGGTCGGTGAGCTCGGAGAAGGCATTACCGAGCTCCCGGCCAGCGACGATCGGCTCGAACCGCTCCACCATGTCGCTGAGCTCTCGATGGTCACGAGCCAGCGGGGAGACCTCCTTGGGGTAGTCGGTGACGAACACCGGCCCCCACAGCGCCGACTCCGTGGTCTTTTCGTAGATCTCCAGGATGAGCTTTCCGGGGCCCCGGGACGACTCGGGCTCCACCCCATGATCGACGGCGGCCTTCCTGAGCTCCTCGATCGGCGTGCGCACGTCGAGGCGGAGGCCGATCTGCGCCTCCACGAGCTCAGACATCGTCGCCCGTCGCCACGGGGGACTCAGATCGAGTTCGCGACCGGCATAGGTCAATATCGTCGTGCCGCACAGCTCGGTGGCGAGGTGGGCGACGAGCTCTTCGGTGATGCTCATCATGTCGCGGTAGTCGGCATAGGCCTCGTACAGCTCGAGCATGGTGAACTCGGGATTGTGGCGGGGCGACAGACCCTCGTTCCGAAACACCCGGCCGATCTCGAACACCTTCTCGAACCCGCCCACGACGAGCCGCTTCAGATAGAGCTCGGGAGCGATACGAAGGAAGAGGTCGGTGTCGAGCGCGTTGTGATGCGTCATGAAAGGGCGAGCGGTGGCTCCGCCGGGGATCGGTTGCAGAACGGGCGTCTCCACCTCCATGAAGCCGCGCCCGTGGAGGAACTCCCGAATCAGCCGAATGGCCTCGCTGCGAAGAACGAACACCCGTCGAGAATCCTCATTGGCCCACAAGTCGACGTAGCGCTGCCTGAACCGGATGTCGGTATCGGTCACGCCGTGCCACTTGTCGCCAAACCCCCGGCCCTCGGCAACCTCGGCAAGGACGACCCAGCGCTCGACCTTGATCGACAACTCACCCTTCCGCGTGGCGACAACCTCTCCAGTCACCCCGACCCAGGTGCCGAGTGTCACCCGGCTAAAGGAGTCGTACTCCTCGGTCCAGGCCGTACCGCCGAACAGCTGAATCGAAGCCGAAGAATCGACCAGTGTCGCGAACGTCAGCTTCCCCTGGGACCGGTGCCGCATGATCCGCCCAGCCACTGACACGGTGACGCCGGTCTCCCCGCCGGGACCGAGCTCCGCGAACTCCGCACGGATCGACGCAGCGTCGCGGTCGCGGTTGAAGGAGTACGGCTGGTTCGGCATGGGCAGGGTCGCTCGCTGAGGTCGGCTAGTTGAGTAGTTCCAAGGGATTCGTGCGCTACGCGGGATCATCCACCAGATAGGCAGCGAGGGTGTCCACGATCAGGGGGCTTCTACAGACCCTGATCCCTGAGGACACAGCGCATGAACCCTGACTTGGACACCCTCACGACTCGACTGTACGTCACGATCGATGACCTCCTCATCGACCACCCAGAGTGGGCGCCGGAACGGCCCGCTGTGGGGATCGCACCCCGGCTGTCCGACGCGGAGCTCCTCACCCTGTCGGTGTTGCAGGCGCTGTTGGGCTACACAAGCGAAGCCCGCTTCATCCGCCACGCGCACGCGCACCCTGCGCCCCTCGCGCGGGCCTGCCCGTCATCGAACAACGACCTGTGGCTGGTGGACTCCACCCCGGTCGGGTGCGGCCGCAGCCGCGAGACCGCCAAACGGTCCGATCTCGCCGGGTGGGCGACCTACGGCTACTGCTCGTCGCACTCCCGGTTCTTCTGGGACTCCGCCTGCACCTCATCACCACACCCTCAGGGCTCCCCGTCGCGTACGCGCTTGCCGGCGCGAAGACCGACGAACGCGACACCGCCTTGGACATGATCGCTCTCAACTCCGAGTTGCACCGACCCGGTCAGACGCTCATGGCCGACAAGGGCTACGGCGCGCCAGCTCCGAGAACGAACTCACCAACGCCGGCATCACCCTGATCCGACCGGCGTTGCGTTCAGAGAAACCGAGACCACACCAGCGGTTCTTGCGCCCCTTCCGCCAGATCATCGAGTCAGTCAACCAGACCCTGAAAGCACAACTTGATCTCGAACGCCACGGCGGCCGCACCAAACCCGGAGTGTGCGCCCGAGTCCTACAACGGCTCCTCGCGCTCACCGCCGCCATCTGGCACAACGAGACCACCCAACACCCCGGCCCCGCCCGCAGCCGCACCCCCTACGACCATTAACCCCTTGGAACCAATCATCTAGGACCGGCGCGACATCGTCCAGAGGTCGTGCTGGTGTTCGCGGCGGATGCGGACCAGTTCTTCCCGCTCGGCGGAGGTCACCCCGTCAT
>JBPCMH010000166.1:0-3403 GCA_051002495.1 Acidimicrobiales bacterium | reverse complement strand
GTACGGTCCAAGGGAACCCCTACGACCAGGAGGGAATCCATGCTGACGCTGCGCATCGAGCACCCCATCACCGACTTCGAGACCTGGAGCGCCGCGTTCAACCGGTTCGCTGATGCTCGGCGGCAGGCGGGCGTCATCTCGCACCGAGTTCAGCGGCCCGTTGACGGTGAGAATTTCGTGCTGATCGATCTCGACTTTGAGACGAAGGAGGCAGCGGAGGGCTTCCTGAACTTCCTCACCACCACGGTTTGGGCTCGCCCTGAGAACTCGCCCGGACTGGCAGGAACCCCTCAAGCGAGGATCCTGACCGACGCCCTGACGGACCTGGTGTCCGGAGCGTGAGATCGAGTTCCCGCTGGTCGACCCAGATAGTTTGATCGCACTCGGCGACCCTCGACGTCACTGTCAGCCCTGTTTCGGCGTACTCGGCCGACTCAACCGCCTTACGGGTTCCTATCCGTTCTCGCTAGATCAGCGAGGGCGGCGGCGAGCATGGCCCGCGCTGACCAACGCATGAGGTCGGTCGCCTCCTCGCGCGATACCTCGGCGACATCGGTCAGCCACACCAAGGCTTCGATGCCAATTGCGCTCCGGATGGCGACGGCGAGGCGACGCAGCTCGGCCGCCGACATATTTGGCTGAAGGGGAGCGAGGGCTTCTTCAATCCACTTGATAGCCCGACCTTGTCGGAGTGGCAGCTGCGATCGCTCAATCGGATCGCCTTCCAATGACAGGCGAAGCATGGTGCGCTGCTGAGCTTCAGTGTCGAGGATCATCTGTGTGAACGTGGCGACGACGAGGTCCAGCCGCGCTTTCACATCCTCGGGTGCATCGTCGGGCAGCAGGGATTCGGCGGTGGTCTCGGGATGGGCGGCAGCCAACAAAGCCCGCTGGCTCGGGAAGTACCGGTAGGCGGTGGTGCGAGAGATCGACGCCACCTCCGCGGCCGCCTCGACCGTCGGCGTTGCACCCTCGGCGATCAACTGCCTGGTCGAAGCGATCAGCGCCTCACGCGGGCGGCGGGCTCCAAGTTTGGAAGCTGCTCAAGGGCACCCTGTCTCGACCTGCCCTGGCCATCCGACACGGGGCAGTGCCGAGTCGTGACGGCGTCGCTCCGGCCTGAACCGACTCGCCTGCCCGTTCAGCTCGCTTCGAGATGGTGTCGGAGGGCCTCACGGATGACTTCGGAGACCGGCACACCCTCATCCCCGGCTCGGCGCGCAAGAAGTTCCTTGAGCTCTGGGTCGAGTCGTACCGACTCCACCGTTGACGGCGCGGACCCAAGCCGGGGGCGACCACGCTGACCGCGGCGGGCGATGATCTCGTCGACGTCGTAACCGGCCTCGGCCTCGTCGGCGAGCTGCTCGATGAGCGCGTCATCGATGGGCTTGCCCGACTTGGTGTGTCCGAACGTGCGCTTGGTCATGGTTCGAGAAGCCTCCGATGGATGGGGCGTAGGGGCATGGCATGGATGATGAGCTCGTCACCCTCTGCGGTGATGAGGACGATGAGCTCGATGAGGTTGGCGGCACGGTCGGGGCCGATCACGAGCCATCGATCCGGGTCCTCGCCGAGGTCGTCAACGAGTATTGAATGTTCAATCGCATGGAGCACGTCGTCATCAGCGACGCCGTGCCGCCTTGCGGACGAGTGAACCTCCACACCGCAATACTGTACTACGAAATGACCTTCGGATCTCGTTTGGTTCGCGTCCGTGGTGCGAGCAAAGACCCCGCCGCCGAGGCCCATGACCCCCCCTGAGTAACGCGCGAGAGTCGCGGATGCGAAAAGCTCCCGCGGACATCGGGCTCGAGCGACTCGAGGCTGCGGTGCGCAGGATCGCCACTGAAACGAGCGGCAGACAGGCCAGGGGAGTACCCGATAACCAACCGATCACCTGCACACCTGAGGCCTTCCAGCTCCCGAAGATCTACTTCTGGGCTCCCACAGCGACCGGCGACTGTTGCGCCGCGTCATTGCCATGGGGTGACCTCAACATCGAAGACATCATCCGCCGCGCCGCCACAGCCCACGGTCCCGCCGAGCTCGCCGTCCGGTACGTCAACGCGGCCGATCCATCACGATGCGCCGCGCCGTAGGACGCGCCAAGGACATGCGACGAGCCGACGAACTTGAGCAACTCGTGGCGCGCCTGCCATTAGGGCCCCGCGTCCAGCCCTTTCTCAAAGTGCGCGAGTTGGCTCCTGGAAACTGTGCCGAACTCTTTCAGGGCTCGTTCGACCGCCACGGGTAAAGTGGAGCGGGCGACGGGAATCGAACCCGCGTTCTCAGCTTGGGAAGCTGATGTTCTGCCTCTGAACTACGCCCGCAGCGCCGCACACAGTAGTGGTGGCGCACTGCGATGAACGCTTAAGGCCGGGCGTACTCCTCGGCGTAGCCGCGGACCACGGAAGCTTCAAGGGCGCCGAACGCGAGGGACACCAGTCCAACGTCGTTGAACATGGCGGTGCACGGAGAAGCCTCGGACCTGTCCAGCTCGCTGGGGATTCCCTCCACGCAGTTGGCGTACTGGTGATGCGCGCCGAATAGGTGGGCCAGCTCGTGGGTCGCAATCTTTGCCGCCGTCTCACCGAAAAAGGACACCGGCCCAAAGGCCAAACCATCGTCGCTTGCGTCGTTGTCCTCAATCACCACGAACGACTTCGTCGGAAACAGAATCCCGCCGACGCAATCGGCTTGCCCGGCCACACTTGAACCGTTCGCCCCGCCAGTGATGTCGACCGAGGTGAATAGGAGAACGGCGTCAGATCCAACGGGCCGGCTGAGGTCTGGAAACAGGGTCTTGACCTGGTTCAACAGGTCCTTGGAGTCGGTTCCCTCGAGGATCACCTCCTGGGAGCCGACCACGTCCAGCTTGAGTCCTAGTGGCTTGTAGGCCTTCGCCATCCTCGTGACCAGGTACTCCATCCGGTATGTCGAGATTCCGCGGTCACCCACCAGGAATAGGTCGATATCGATCACGTCGGCCGAATCGATATAGGGCACCGCCGCAGCCGCCGGGAAGAAGCTGGCGAGTGTGCAGTTCGACTCGGTGTCGATGATGGGTCGCGGGAGGGGGTATGAGCGCGCCGGCACAGGGGTCAGGAATAGCCCGGCAACCATCATCGCGAGAAGAGCCCGGCGCACGGGCGCGATTCTGCCAGACAGACGGTCCAGACGCCTAGAAGCTGAAGGTGGCTCCGTCGGCCTTCGCTAGGGTCAGCGGACCATGATCCTGTCCGACAAGACCATCCGTGAGGAGCTCGAGGCCGGACGGATCGTGATCGATCCCCTGGGCGAAGGCTGCATCCAGCCCAGTTCGGTCGACCTCCACGTCGACCGCTACTTCCGGGTGTTCCTCAACCACACCCAACGGGTGATCGACGTGCGCGACGACCAGGAG
>JBPCMH010000165.1:0-3881 GCA_051002495.1 Acidimicrobiales bacterium | reverse complement strand
CCCCACAACCTCACCGAGTCGGGCAAGACGATCGCCGCGACCATCAAGCACGCCGTTGAGAACGGCCACCGCGAGATCGAGGTGACGGCCGACGCCGAGAAGGCATGGGTCGATCTTCTGCTGACCGGCGGCGGTCGCATGCTCGGCTCACCCGACTGCACGCCCGGCTACTACAACAACGAAGGCCAGGACCCAGGGCCTGCTGCGGCGATGTTCGTTGGCTACCCGGCTGGCGCTTCGGCGTTCTTCGCGTTCATCGACCAGTGGCGGTCGTCCGGGAAGTTCGAGGGCCTCGAGTTCCGCTGACCGGAGCGTCGGCGCGACACCGTCCGGAGAATGTCATCCGTCGGGAGCTGCCGTGACGTAGAAGGGGCATGGTCTTAGCGCGCGTTCCCCAACTGACTCTATCCTTGGCCGCAGGGGTGCTCCTCATCGCGTCTGTGGTGGGCCTCGTGAGGGATGACGACGATCGTGAGCAGGCGGCAGGCCCCACTGCGGAGGGAACGGTTGCCATTGCCGACTTCACCTTCGATCCTTCAGAGCTCACCGCTGCGGTCGGTGACACCGTGACGTGGACGAACAAGGACGGTGTCGCTCACACCGTCACGTCCGAGGGCGAGGGTCGGCTGGGCTCCGGTGACATCGAGCCAGGGGCGCTCTACGAGGCGACGTTCGATCAGGCGGGCACCTTCAGCTACATGTGCACGATCCATCCGACTATGCAGGGAACCGTCGAGGTGACGCAGTGATGCCCGATGATCGAGTGCCCGTCCTGCGCCTGCTCGGAGCCACACTTCTCATTGTTGGTGGCGCGATCCACACCTGGTTGGCCTTCGCCCAGTACGGGACAGCGGATCTCGAGACCGTGTTCTTCCTCAACGGCGCCGCGTCGGCCGTCGTGGCCACGACGATTGTGCTGGGCCGCGGGCTCATCGGTCCGGTCGCGGGCATCGGGATCTCGATGGCCTCCCTGTTCGCCTTCCTCATGAGCCGTGTCGGCAGTGGTGTCGTCGGCTTCCGGGCCACCGGCCTCGATCCCGCACCCGAATCGCTCCTCACCCTGGTGGTCGAGGGAGCTGCACTGGTGGTACTCGGCCTCGTGGTCATGGCCGACCGCCAGCGACTCGTCTCGGTCGTCAAGTCCGCACTTCCCGGCGACCGGTAAAGTGCCTACTCGGGGTGTCGCCGAATGTCGCCCCGTGTCACTCCCTTGACCAGGACTGTGGGGCACGCGCGGACATCCATGACACTGACGGACACCCCTTGGCCCAGCTGAAGAGCGGTTAGGTCAGGGTCGCTGCCACCAGCGGCCCTCCGGCGGTGATCCTTCAGCGCACCAGCGCGGAGCACCACATCGACGACCCAGTCCCGCTCATCGCCCAGCGGCTGTGCCACGGCGCGAGCATCGCGCACGTCGCCTGGCCGCGCCTCCCCTACGGTTGTGGCATGCCCCGTCGCACCAAAATCGTTGCCACCATCGGTCCGGCGTCTGAATCGCCCGCGATCATCGGCCAGCTCATCGACGCCGGCATGGACATGGCCCGGCTGTCCCTCGCGCATGGTCCGCTCGAGGAGACCCTCGAGCGGATTCGGTTGATCCGCAAGATCGCCAACGACCGCGAGCGCATCATCGGGGTGATGGCCGATCTTCCCGGTCCTAAGATCAGGGCCGCGTCGTTCCCCGAGGGCGGCTTGATGTTGATGCCCGACTCCGTCGTGCAGATCGTTGCCGCCGATGCCAACTCCACGAGTGACGCCTCGACGATCGCCGTCGACCACCCCGAGGTGCTCGCCGCCGTGCAACCGGGTGACCGCGTTGCACTCGGAGATGGCGCCATCCAGCTCGAGATCGTTGAGACTGGCGACGGCGGCACCGCCCGGGTTCTGACCGGGGGGTGGGCACAGGGTCGACCGGGGTTCGCGGTGCCAGCCGATCGGGTCAGCCTGCCGTCGCCCACCCCGACCGACCTCAGTTACATGGATGCACTGTGCGAGGAAGAAGTCGATGCCATCGCCATCTCCTTCGTGCGCAGCGGCGGCGACATCGATCGGGCCCGCCACGCGGCTGGGCCTGATGCACCGATGCTGGTGGCCAAAATCGAGACCCAGCAGGCGGTTGACGATCTCGACAACATCATCGCCACCGCTGACGGCGTGATGGTCGCCCGCGGCGACCTGGGGATCCGGTGCGCCGTCGAAGACGTTCCGCACTACCAGAAGCGGATCATCCGAATCGGTGTCGCGTTCGGACGTCCGGTAATCACCGCGACCCAACTCCTGGAGTCGATGGTGCGCGCCCCGACGCCGACCCGGGCTGAGGTGACCGACATCGCCAATGCCGTCTTCGACGGCTCCAGCGCCCTCATGCTGTCCGGCGAGACGGCCATCGGTGCCTATCCGGTCGAGTCGGTCCGCACCATGGCCCGCGTCGCGCGCCGCGCCGAGCAGGAGTTTGATTACGCCAACTGGGGCAAGAGCCTCGGAAAGATCCAGATGCAGGAGATGCACCACGCTCCGATTCCTATCCGGATCACCGCGGCGATCTCGGCCGCTGCCTGGCGAGCGTCGATCGACGCCGAGGTCACCGCGATTATCGCGTGCACCAACACCGGGGCTTCCGCCCGTGGCATCTCTCGGTTCCGACCCGTGGTTCCAGTCCTGGCGGCGACGCCCTCGTTGCGCACTGCGCGCCAACTTTCCGTCGCATGGGGCGTCACACCGTTCGTGAGCGACCGGCACGGCAGCACCGACGACATCGTCTGGTTCGCAGTGCAGGCCGCGATCGACCAGGGCATCGTGAACGCCGGTGACGTCGTGGCCGTCTTGGTCGGCTCCCCATCTGACCCTGAGCCCGCAGCCGACACTCTGAGGCTCGTCCGCGTCAGCTGAGGGTCCATTCGTCGTTGTCGCCTTTGTGAAGGGCGGCGTACACGCGGTCTCGCAACGAGTTGGCTTCCGCGTCGGTCAGGGTGCGGTCGAGGTCGCGCAAGACCACCCGCACCAGCAGGTTGACCTGGTTTGGGCGCATGCCCATGCGTGCGATGGCCGATGCCGGCAGCTCCTGGGCCAAGGTGCGGGACCGCACCGAAACCTCCTCCACCACGTCAGCATCGTCGGCGAGCGCGTCACGCACCCGGTCCCCGAGGTCTTCGACGCTGTCATCGGCATCGACGGCAACGGAGAGGTCGCGCACGACCGGCGGCATGTCTGAAACCGGCCGGTATGGCTCGAGATCGAGCATCTGTTCGGCCACCCGTCGGTCGGTCGACCGGAGCAAGCGGATATCGGGGATGTTCTTGCGCAACATGAGGAACCGGTCGAGACCTAAGCCCAGCGCCAAACCATGACAGCCGTCGAGGCCGGCCTTGGCCAGCACTTCGGGATGAGCCAGGCCGCATTCCCACACTTCGACCCACTCCCCGTTGGCGTCCACATCCACCTGCCGGCCATCCAATGTGTACGGGTGCACACGCGGCTCGACTTGATGCTCGCGTCCGGGTAGTAGGGCGTCGAGGAGCAATCGAGTCATGTCGTCCATGTCGACGTTCGAGCAGGGTCTGCTGGTGATGCGCCACAGGTCGAGCTGGTGGGGCGTGCCCGTATGCAGGCGGTCGATCGCATCGCGCCGATAGACCACGCCCGGACACACCAGCAGTACGTCGTCAGCTTGCCGATCGCCGTTGCCTGCGGTAGTGGCTCGGGGTCGAGTGCCAACAAGGTCGCGCAGCGCGGGTGGGATCATTGCGCTGGAGTGGCTGCGCAACATACGGCCGTCATCCACGTAGCGCGTGTACCGCTCGTCGCGACTCGCTGCGTCGGCAGTGAAGTTCAGGTTGTCGTAGTTGTCGGCCACATCAACGATGCGGGGGCCGGGTGAGTAG
>JBPCMH010000164.1:0-2626 GCA_051002495.1 Acidimicrobiales bacterium | reverse complement strand
CGCCAGTACCGCGGCCGCCATCGTCAGGCTCACGTCGGCGCGTCCCGACGCGATCAACAGACCGGTCGTGGTCATGGCCGCCGCTCCCGCCAACTGGGTGGCGATCAATATTTTCCGCCGGTCGTAGCGGTCGGCCCACACCCCGGCGTGCAGCGTCACAAAGACGGCCGGGATGCCCAACGCGAACACGACCATGCCCTGCTCGCGCTCGCCGCGATCGAGGTAGTCGAGCACGAGCCACCCGAACACGAACCGTTCTGCGTTCGCCACGAGGAAGAAGGCGACGTTGTTGATCCATAGCAACCGAAACGCCCGGATGGCCAGCGGGTTCCGCAACTTGGCCCGGCCCCCGGCTCCCGGTGCGCCAGAGTGCACGCCCGCTTGAACGCCTGCAGGCACCTCTGCGACTGGGTCCCCCTCATCGAGCACGCCGCGACCGTACCGCCCGCGAATCGATCAGTCTTCTGGGGCGAACCGCTCCCATGCGGCTTGGCGGGTCATGGCGAAGGCCGAACCGACGTCGGTCCAACTTGCTCCCTGCTCACGAGTGTTGCGTGGGCGCCGCTCCTCCCATTCCCGCTGGAAAGAGCGGCGACTGACGAACGACCGCCGCGGTCTACCCTGCGAGCGGCCCTGGAACCGACGCATCACGAAGGCGGCTTCTGTGCCCGAGGATGTAGAACGTCGGTAGCTCGAACGTGAGCAACGTCGCAAGGAGACTCGGTGCAGCTGAACCATCTCAACCTGGTGGAGCCCGGTACCCCGCCGCCGGATCCTGGCAGCGTGTTCCACGTGGGCTTCGAGTTGGGGGGCGTCGATGCGGTCAAGGCTGCCCGGAAGCGTCTCGGCGAGGCCGGCGCGCGCGAACTCGAGTGGGTGCACGAGGATGGCTACGTGTCGTTCAAAGTGGCCGACCCCGATGGCTACGTCGTTGAGGTCTACTGGGAGCAATGACGCTCGACCCGGCCTCGCTCCAAATACTCATTTCACGGCTGACCGGCGTGGCCGAGGAGATGGGCGCGGTGCTCCGGCGAGCGGCGTTCAGCCCGAACATCAAGGAGCGGGCCGATTGCTCCGCTGCGCTGTTCACCGCTGACGGCGAGCTGCTCGTGCAGGCCGAGCACATTCCCGTGCACCTCGGATCGATGCCGGCTTCGGTGGCCGCCGCGATCGACCGGTTCCCGGTTGACTCCCTGAGCCCCGGTGATCAGATCGTTCTCAACGACCCATTCGCTGGCGGCACGCACCTCAACGACATCACGTTGGTCGCTCCTTGTTTCGTGGATGGCGGGTTGGTCGGCTGGGCCGCCAACCGTGCCCACCACGCGGATCTTGGCGGGATGGTGCCCGGATCCATCCCCCCGGAGGCGGTCGAGATCCAGCAGGAAGGGTTCCGCATTCCGCCCGTCCGCCTCACCGACGACTTCGTGGCCATGCTGCTGGCCAACTCGCGCACGCCGGACGAGCGCCGCGGTGATCTCGACGCCCAGGCGGGGGCCAACGCCGTCGGTGTCGAGCGACTGGCTGCCTTCGCCGACGCACCACTGACTGAGGTGATCGCTTATGGCGAGCGGCGGATGCGGGCAGCGATCGCGAACCTGCCGGACGGATCGTGGTCGTTCGATGACGTGCTCGACTCTTGGGGGCCGTCGCCCGAGCAGCAGCACCCGATCACCATCAGGCTCACGGTGACGATCAACGGGGCCGATATCACCTTTGACTTCACCGGCACCGATCGCCAGCAGCGTGGCAACGTGAACGCCGTCGAAGCGGTGACGGTGAGTGCGGTCGCCTTCGCCCTCCGGACCGTGACCGACCCGACCATCCCGGCGAACGGTGGCGCGATGCGGGCCGTTCGGGTAATCGCCCCGTCGGGATCGGTCGTGGCTGCCGAAGCCCCGGCCGCGGTCGGGGCCGGCAACGTCGAGGTGTCGCAGCGAGTGGCCGACGTTTGTCTCGGAGCTCTCGCCGCCGCAGCCGCAGATCGGGTCGGTGGCGCCAACCAGGGGACGATGAACAACCTCATCATCGGCGGGAACGGTTGGGTCTACTACGAGACCATCGGCGGCGGCCAAGGTGGGAGACCAACGGCAGCGGCACCCCGGGCCGGCCAGTCGGGCATGCACACAGCGATGACCAACAGTGTCAACGAAGAACACCAGTTGGGCGAACCTCGGTCTGGGCAGTCGGGCATTCATACGAACATGACCAACACAGATCAAGTTGACTACCGAACTGGCACGCCGAAGCCAGGCCAGAGCGGAATTCAAACGGGTATGACAAATACAAAAAACACCCCGATAGAGGCGCTGGAACGGGCGTATCCACTGAGGGTGCTGCGCTACCGGCTCCGCCGGGGGAGTGGTGGTGCCGGCCTGGCGCCGGGCGGCGAGGGGATCGAGCGAGATCTCCAGGTGCTCGAGGACGTGACGGTGTCGCTGATCACCGAGCGGCGCGTCTCGCAGCCGTGGGGTCTGGAGGGTGGCGGGCCGGGAGCGGTCGGAGAGAACTGGCTGTTGCCGCAGGGCGACGAGGAGCGTGCCGAGCGGCTGCCGGACAAATGCACGATCCGGATGAAAGCCGGTGACGTGCTGCGGATGCTGACGCCCGGCGGCGGCGGTTGGGG
>JBPCMH010000163.1:0-2514 GCA_051002495.1 Acidimicrobiales bacterium | reverse complement strand
CGGTAGATGAGCCGATCCGTGGTGAGGACGAAGTTGGTTGTGGCCCACCGAGCCCACCGACCTCCCATCCACAACAACGCGAGCACCACCAGCGCGAGCACGACGTAAAAAAATGGAGTAGCCAAATCGAGCACCGCGACCAGCCCCGCCAACCCGATCGCGGCGCCGAGGGCGGCAGCCGGCGCAGCAAAGATCCACCAGTGAGGCCGGAGGTCCAAGACGATGTCTTCGGTCTCGTTGAGCAACCGCCGGGGAAAGGGCATGGTCTCAGCGTAGGGCGCGCTACCGCGCCTTGGTTGGACGACCTACGCGCACCGGACGGCGGTCAACGGTAGGTGCGGCGGCGGAAGACGGCGGCGTGGGACGCGACTCGATCGAGGAACAGCAGGCCACTCAGATGGTCGATCTCGTGGAGCAGCGCTCTGGCCTCGAACGCGTCTGTCGTGAGCTCCATGATTTCACCGTCCGGACCCGTCCCCCGCACGGTTACGGCAGTGGCTCGGGGCACGTCTCCGGTGAGATCAGGCACGCTCATGCATCCCTCCCTCGCCAGCTCTGGCTCGGACTGGGCGACGACAATGACGTCGAAGAGCACGACCAAGCCATGGCACGTCCGCGCCTTGCGGTGGCCGGTCACATCCATCGCGAAGGCATGGCGGCGATCGCCGATCTGGTTGGCCGCCAGCCCAACGCACGCGGGAGAACCGCGCATCGTGTCGACCAGATCCACCGCGAGCTGGCGTGCCGAAGCATCGATGGCGCCCACGGGTGAGGCAGGCCGCTTGAGGCCCTCATCGGGCAGCCGCACCACGGGAAGAATCGCCACGAAGTTCAGAGGATGTCGGCGTCGGCGCGGCGAAGGGTGCACTCCACGCCCAACTCTGCCGCGGCGGTTTCGAGCAAGGCTGCCAGTTCCGGTTCACCGAGCGAGGCTGGCGTGACCACCTCCAGCACCATCGAGTAAACGGGCCGGTCTTGCTCTCCGCTCACCTGCGTGGTGAGGTCAATGATGTTCACGCCTGCATCCGCCAGGTCGGCGCTCATCCGGTGCACGATCCCGGGCCGATCCCCGCCGTAGACCACGATCGTCCAGCCGTTGCCTTCCGGCCGGGAGGTATGCCCGTCGCCTATCGGGCGCACGCTCACGACGAGATCCAGCGAGCCGGTGGCCGTCTCGATCGCGTGCTCAAGCGCGGTGGCCCCCACACCTGGCGGGCACTCGACGACCAGCATCATGGCGAAGTGACCTCTGAGGATGGTCATGGAGGTGTCTTCGAGGTTGCATCCGTGTTGCATGAGGACCCCGGTCACGGCCGCTACGATCCCTGGTCGGTCGTCGCCGACGGCGGCGACTGCCACATGAGACATCCCACGACGTTACCGGCGTCCGGGTCGACCGCTCTCCACGCTCGGCCCGATACGTTGGGCGGGTGCAGCTTGACCCGGCGGTACTGCGCCTGTGGCGCATCAAAGGCATCGTGACCGTGACGGCGATGGCCGGAGCTTTGGTCGCGGCTGAGTTGATCCTTCGCTCACGGCTGGATTCCCCGGTGCCGCCAGGGGTGGTGGCCGCGACCACCCTCGGACTCGGGACCGGCGTCGTTCTGCAGGTCACCAAGACTGCTTGGCAGCGGTGGCGGCTTGATCTTGGCGACGACGCCCTCGAACTTCGGCACGGCTTCGTATTTCATCGATCGTCGCTCGTTCCCTGGTATCGGGTGCAGCAACTCAACGTGGAGAGCGGCCCTTTGTCTCGGGCGCTAGGGCTGTCAGAGCTGGTGGTCCCCACCGCCTCGGCCCACACCAATGCGCACATCCCCGGCCTTCGTCCGGCCAAGGCCGAAGAGCTCAGAGCCATCATCCTTCGCAAGGCTGGCGCTCGTGACGGTGTCTGAGCCGACCGAGGCTCCAGCCGATCCAAGCGGCGACCCTCGCCACCGGCTGCATCCCCTGACACCGCTGTACAACCTGCTCAGCTGGCTCCGACGGTTCTGGTTTGTGCTCATACCCATCATCCTTGGTGACGGCGACCCCTTTACCCTCGCGCTCGCAGCTTTCAGCGCCTTGGCCGGTGCCAGCAGCGTGGTGCAGTGGTTCTACTCCTACTACTCGCTGCACACCGACGCGCTGGAGTTCAGGACCGGCCTGATCAGCCGCACGCAGCACACCATGCCCTACGAGAGGATGCAGCAAGTTTCCATCGAGCGACGCTTGCGGCACCGGCTGTTTGGAGTCGCCGCGCTGACGGTCAAGACGGCCGGCGGTGGGGGCGCGGTCAGCCTCGACACGCTGTCGATCGCGGAGGCTGAGCGCCTCCGTGCCCTGCTCGATCTCGCCCGGGCGAGGACGTCGGATCATGGCGACGTCACTCACGCGAAGTCGAGCACCGGCGCATACCCGACGGACGAGTCGAGCACCGACGTCGCCGGCGAGGTCGTGCTCCGCCTCTCGATTCCTGAACTGGCGCTGGCCGGCGTGACCGGCCAGACCGTCGTGTTCGTGCTCGCCGTTGTC
>JBPCMH010000162.1:0-4573 GCA_051002495.1 Acidimicrobiales bacterium | reverse complement strand
GGAGATTTGAACTCCCGACCTCTTGACCCCCAGTCAAGCGCGCTAACCAAGCTGCGCCACAGCCCGTGGTGGACCGCTCATCCTAGACGATGCCCCTGCGGCGGCGAATCGCCGGTCAGACGTGCTGCACGACCCACTCGACGCCCTGCACGGCCCGCCACCCCAGGTAGATCACGACGGCGCCGAGCAGCACCTTGAAGTGCCACGGCGCCTTGGCCGGACCGGCGATCGTCTCGCCACAGGTGGGGCAGGTCCCGTCCTCGGGCATGGAGTTCGGGTTCCAGAACTTCGAACAGTCGTCACACCACGGCATGTCAGGCCTTGGAGAGACGAAGCCTGGGTCCGGCAGCTGCCACCGGAGCCGGCACCGGCCGACCGATCAGGCGGGCCACGAGCGCGCTGGCCTCAAGCAGGCCCTCAAGGTCGATACCAGTGCTGAGCCCCAACCCATCGGCCAGGTACACCAACGCTTCGGTGGCCAAGTTGCCGGCCGCGCCCGATGCGAACGGCGAACCGCCGAGACCACCGATTGAGGTGTCGAAGTCGGCCACGCCGAGCTGCATTGCGGCATAGGCGTTCACCAGCCCCGTGCCTCGCGTCTCGTGCAGGTGGAGTCGAATGTTCGAGCCGGTCAACGCCACCAGCGACGCGATCTCGGCAGGAGTCGCCATGCCCGTCGTGTCGGCGAAGGTCAACGAGGTTGCACCGACCTCCATCAGTCGTCGACCGAGGCCGGCCACGATGACGGCGTCGAGGTCGCCCTCGTACGGCGAGCCAAATGCGCAGGACACGACGGCGTCGACCCACAGCCCGTTCGCCAGCCGGCAGATCTGCTCGATCTGCTCCACCGACTCCTCAATCGACCGGTTGACGTTCTTCTCGTTGTAGGCCGGCGAGGCCGAGATGGTGACGCTGAGCCCGTCCACACCTGCGGCGAGCGCCATCTCCGCGCCCCGCACGTTCGGCACCAGGGCCATGTAGCTCACTCCCGGCCGCCGCTCCACACCAGCGAGCACCTGATCGGCCTTGGCCATCGACGGCACGGCCTTCGGCGACACGAACGACACCGCTTCGATCTCCGACACGCCGGCCGCGGCCAACGCGTCGATCAGCCGGATCCGGTCAGCAACCTTCACCGGCTTCTCCGCCTGCAACCCGTCGCGCGGGCCGACCTCCCTGATGCGCACCTCCGAGGGCAAGGCCGGGAGAGCGACCGAGCCGCTCACACCGGCCACACGCCGTGCCGGCGGTCGCTGAAGTGGCGGTCCTTGCCTTGGGCCGCGGCCAAGCGCTTCACGATCTCACTACGCAGGTCCTCGGGTTCCACGATGCCGTCGATCACCAACTCAGACGCCAAACGCAGGAGATCAACATCGGCCTCGTACTCATCCCGGCGCTCGGTCACGAACCGCTCGCGCTCGTCTGGGTCTTCAATCTCCGCGATCTTGTTGGCGTAGACGGCGTTGACCGCGGCCTCCGGACCCATCACCGCGATCTTGGCGGTGGGCAGGGCCAAGCACGCGTCTGGCTCGAACGCGGGACCAGACATGGCGTACAAACCGGCGCCGTAGGCCTTGCGAACGATGACCGACACCTTCGGCACGGTCGCCTCCGACACGGCCGAGACCATCTTGGCTCCATGGCGGATGATGCCCTGACGCTCGACCTGACTGCCGATCATGAACCCGGGAACATCGGCCAGGAACACCAGCGGGATGTTGAAGGCGTCGCACAGCTGGATGAACCGTGTGGCCTTGTCGGCCGAGTCGACGAACAACACCCCTCCCTTGTGCATCGGGTTGTTGGCCACGACCCCAACCGGGGCACCCTCCATCCGACCGAGCGCGCAGACCAGCTCCGGCGCGAAGAGAGGCTTGACCTCAAACATCGAGCCTTCGTCGATGAGCGCCTCGATGACGGAGTGCATGTCATAGCCAGCGGTCTCGGCTTCGGGAATCATCGCCGCGCTGAACACGTGCGCGGGCGGGTCGGGCTCGGTCAGAGGTGGGTCTTCCCGCCAGTTGGACGGGAAGTACGACAGCCACGCCCTGGCCATCTCAAGCGCGGCGGCGTCGTCGGACGCCAAGTTGTCGCCACACCCGGAGACGGTTGCGTGCATCCGCGCGCCCCCCATCTCCTCGAGCGTCGTCTTCTCGCCGATGACCATCTCAGCCATGCGTGGCGAACCCAGGTACATCGATGCGTTGCCTTCGACCATGAACACCACATCGCAGAATGATGGGATGTAGGCGCCGCCAGCCGCGGACGGGCCGAACAGGCAGCAGATCTGCGGGACGCGTCCTGACAGCTTGACCTGGTTGTAGAAGATTCGCCCTGCACCCCGCCGCCCCGGGAACAACTCGACCTGGTCGGTGATGCGGGCGCCGGCCGAGTCGACCAACCAGAAAACTGGAAGCTCGTGGCGCAGCGCGTACTCGGTCAGCCGAACGATCTTCTCGACCGTCCGTGCCCCCCAGGACCCGGCCTTCACCGTTGGGTCGTTGGCCATGATGCAGACCGACCGACCATCCACCCGTCCAACGCCCGTGACCACGCCGTCGGCCGGGAGGTTCTCCGCCGATGCGTTGGCCAGCAACCCGTCCTCGGCGAAGGAGCCTTCGTCGACGAGCAGCGCGATGCGATCGCGCACAAACAACTTGTTCTGCTTGGCCAACTTCTCCCGGTTGGCCTCCAGGTTCCCCTGGAGAGCCCGTTCGGTCGCGGCCGTGATCTCCTCGCCCATCAACGCCTCCGGCTCGTCATCTCAGCTCGACCTCCGTCGCACCCGCAACTTCAACGGTGTCGGACCGAAGTCGAAGTGCTCGCGGATGCGTCGCTCGAGATACCGAAGGTAGGTCGGCGGAAGGGTGCGGTTGGTAAAGAGGGTGAACGTCGGCGGGTCGGTCGCCCCCTGGGTGGCATAGAGCACCTTGCCGCTCGGGGCGGCGTGCTCGGCCTGGGCCTTGGACATGAGCTCGTTGAGCTCCCGGGTGGGAACGCGACGGTGATAGGCCTCGATGGCCTCGGCCAGGGCGGGCACCAACTTGTGCACCCCAAGCCCGGTCAGGGCACTCACCTTCAGGGTCGGCGCGTAACCAAGAAAGCCGAGGCGGTCGTTGATGTCGATGGTCACCTGTTCGCGCTGCTCGGCGTCGAGCAACTCCCATTTGTTGAGCACGATGACCACGGCGGTGCCTGCCGCGTCGATGCGTTCGGCCAGCCGCTGGTCCTGATGGGTCACCCCTTCGGTGGCGTCCACCACAAGGAGGGCGATGTCGGCCGTGTCGATGGCCTGCAAAGCTCGGACCAGCGAGTAGTACTCGGTGCCTTCGTCGATACGAGACTTGCGGCGCATGCCCGCGGTGTCGACGAACCGCAGTCGGCCATCTGGGGTCTCGACCACGGTATCGACGGTGTCTCGGGTGGTGCCCGGCTGGTCGTGGACGACGGCTCGGTCATCGCCGATAAGACGGTTGAACAGCGTCGACTTGCCCACGTTCGGCCGGCCAACCACGGCCACCGATGCGGCCACGTTCTCTTCGTCGAAGTTCTCGCCGTCTTCGGCGTCATCCGCACTCGGCTCGGGGAGCGCCCGAACGATCTCATCCAGCAGGTCGCCGGTGCCCCGACCGTGCATCGATGAGACGGGCCAAGGATGTCCCAGGCCGAGGCGCACGAAGTCCCAGATGTCGGCCTCACGCCGATCAGAGTCGACCTTGTTGGCGACGATCAATGTGGGTCGGCCCGAGCGTCGGACGATGTCGGCGACCCTTTCGTCCTCGCTGGTGATGCCGACCATCACGTCAACCACCATCAACAGCAGGTCGGCGCTGCCGATGGCCCGTTCGGCCTGCCGACTGACCTTGCCTTGCAACGACGAGTCATCGCTCGTCAGCCACCCGCCGGTGTCGACCAAGGTAAACGAGATGCCGTTCCAATCGGCCTCGAGCACCTTCCGGTCGCGGGTGACGCCTGGCTTCTCCTCGACGATCGCTTCTCGGCGTCCGATGATCCGGTTGACCAGCGTCGATTTACCCACGTTGGGCCGGCCGACGACGGCGACGACAGGCAGCGCCATTTCAGCGGACCGCCGCGGTCTGCAGGGCTCGTCGGAGCGCGTGACCGTCGGTGGGCACGATCTCGACTGCACGGGGCAGGTCGGCCGGGGTGAGACCGTCAAGGAACGCTCCGCCGGACAGGCACACATCAGGCAGGAGGTACCGGTGCCCCTCTGGCTCGGCGGCCAACACAGTCTGCAGATCTTCGCCGACCATGAGCCCGGTGACCGCGATGTTGCCGCCGAAGAACCTGTTCTCCACTTCCACGATGCGCACCTCGGCCCCGCAGTCAGCCAGGAGCGGACGAAGCACGTCGGCGCCATAGGGCGCGGTGAGGACCGCGACCGGGGCCTCCTTGGTTGGCAACAGTGTGACCGAACCCGGAGCCCGTGGAGCCCGGTAGCCCTCGGCCGGGGCCCCATCGACCCATGCGAAGAAGCCGGCGTGAACACCAGTGGTCGAATCGGTCTCGCCGCGGAACTCAGCTTCGAAGGTGCGGGCCATGCCGATGCCGT
>JBPCMH010000161.1:0-2830 GCA_051002495.1 Acidimicrobiales bacterium | reverse complement strand
ATTCCAGAAGGCCCTCGTGGGCCACGGTGAGCCCGCCGGCTCTGACGAAGCGACGGGACGGGTACGTGGCCAGCGCCTTCTCGCTGGGTCCACCTTCGGCTTCGAGTCCGCGCCGGACGATGGCATAGGCGCACTCGGCCTCGCTGTGATCGGTCGGGTCTGGCAACGGGAAGTGGGTGCGGAGGCGGTGATCGCGGTGCTGGTTGTCGATGCGGGTCGTGACCCTCACCATCGACTCGTCGGCCCGCAGCTCAAGGAAGGTGATGACCTCAGACGCCTTCGTCCCGACCCGCTCGCCGCGGTCGTCGTCGACTCGTTCCGGCCACGTAAACTTTCGCTTGACGGCCAGCACAGCCCGCACCGGTCCGTCCTCGATCACCGCGACCTCCACCGCGTCTGGCGTGTCGATGAGGAAGTCGTTCTCTGGCGGGCAGTAGTTGTAGGTGTCGCCCTGGTCGCCACCATCGACCAGGCGGTCGAAGCCGGGCGTGTCGTTCAGTGAGAACGCACCCGTTGCCTCGTCGACCTCGACCGTGACGAGGCCGTTCTCCATTCGGTTGCCGGCCGCCGTCGCCAAATGTTCGAGCGGGACGATGGCGTCGCCGTCCCATCGGCGCCATCCGAATCCGTCGACGCTGACCCGGGCGAGCATCCGCCGCATCGGGGGCCGGATCATGCGGATCGTGTGCCACGCTCCGGGATTCTCGCCGAGAAGTGAGTACAGCTCTCGCCGAACGTCGTCGACCGCTGGGCTCTGGTTCAGCGTTGTCGAGAGGGTGAACGTGACGTCGAGTGCGTCTCCCTGGTTCTCGTAGCTGATCTCGTCGACGAAGAAGGTTTCGCTCAACCGCTGCCCTTGGATCTGCCCGAGCAGCGACGCCAGATCCGACGGGCGTATGCGTCGTTCGCCTGACGGCCCGCCGGGCCGAGACCTCAGTGTCTGCGTGTGTTCCAGCTCGGCCTCGTCTGGAACGACGATCTCGACGACCTCAGTTCGGCCGCGTGCTGAGGAGTTCACAATCACCGGTCCGTCTCCGGCGAGACTGTCGGCCAATGCTCTGACGGCGCGGTCGCCGAGGCCATCGGCGATCTGTCGAGCCTCGGCATATCGATGCATCACCGCGTCGACGACCTCGTCATCGCTGCATGCGCAGATCGAGTCGTGTGCGGCGTTGCGGATGACCTCCTTCCAGGCCAACTCGAAAAGCGACGCCGGCCAACGGTCGGCTGGGAGGAAGAGAGCGCACAAGGGCTCGGCCCGCTGTTCCAAAGATCGCTCGGTTCTCGCCGCGGCCTGCTTGACATCGACTCGGTTTGAGGCCACGCCCATGAGCAGGTTGGCCCTGGCCCCCGACCGCAGCTCGCCAGTCCACGACGGCAAGTTCTCGGCGGAGGCGGCGTCAGAGTTGAGGTATTCGGCTAGGGAGGACACCACTAGGTGGTAGTCGTCCTGCAGGTCGTTGACCTCGGCGACCACCCGTCCCAGCCACTGCTGAGGAACCTGGTGGTCGGTGCCGTTCATGAACAGAAGCCCGCCGACGGCCATCTCACCGAGCTCGGCTTCGTGGGCCTGCACCCGCTGGAGGAGTGCTTTGGCGTCATCGGGGATCGCCGCGCCGTTGCCGTAACCCGCGGGGAGGTATTGCGCGCGCAGCTCGGATCCGTCTGGGGCGCTCCACCAGAACGCAGTGCGGTCGACTGCCGACGGCACGCCTCGCCAGACCACGGCGTGCTCGAACCCGAAGAGGCGCAGCAACTGCGGCATCTGAGCTACGTGGCCGAACATGTCCGGTAAGTAGCCGACCTCCATGGCACCGCCGAAAGACGAAGCCCGGGCCAGGCCCATCTGGAGGTTCCGGATGTGGGTCTCTCCGGAGACGAGGAACTCGTCCGGGAGGGTGTACCACGGGCCCATCGCGAGGCGGCCGGTGGCGGCCAGCGCTCGGAGGGTGTGCTCAGCTTCTGGTCTGACCTCGAGGTAGTCGTCGACGACCGCCATCTGACCGTCGAGCATGAAGCGGGCGTACGACAGGTCGTTGACCAGGGATGGCAGGAACTCGTCAAGTAGGTCGACGAGTCGCAACCGGAAGGTCTGGTACGGCGAGTACCACTCGCGATCCCAATGGGTGTGGGGGACGATGGCGACCGTTCTCCTGCTCATGTAGGAGCAGGTTACGGCACGCCATCTCGGTGAGCGGGTCGCTGGCGCGGCGCGGTGAACTCACTCAGGGAGCGTCACCCGCGAACGGTAGAGATCGACGGCCCGATCGCAAACGTGTTCGACTACGTCGCCGACTCGACCAACGACCCCGCCTGTGCTCGAGTGTGGGCGGGTTCAGGCGGTGGTGTCAACGATCGATCACGGCGGTGCCGACGATTGCCGGGGAGGGGAACGCGACGGACCCGTCACTGGACACGAATCGAGCGAGCTCGCGTTCGGCGCGGGCGACCAGAGTGGCCTCTGCCGCATCGTCGACCAGGTCCGCCAGCGTCCAGCCCCGCACGTCGGCTGCTTGGTCGCCGAGTTCATCGGCGATCAGTGCGACCATCGCCTGGTAGCCAGGGGTCTGGTCGAGGCTGGCCCAGGTGACGACCGTGACGGTGCCGCCGATTTGGGTCACTCGTGCCATCTCCGCCACGGCGCTGAGCCGATCGGTGAAGAACATGGCGGCGAACTGGCTGACGGCGTGGTCAAAGGATCCGTCGTCAAACGGTAGGGATTCGGCCAGGACCCCTGTCCCGCAGCCGACATCGAGGACGCTGGCCCCGGTGGCGACACCTACATGATCGAGAACCGGCTCGGGGAACTGGCCGAATAGGGCGGGGACGA
>JBPCMH010000160.1:0-3814 GCA_051002495.1 Acidimicrobiales bacterium | reverse complement strand
AAATCACTCCGAGAGAACTATCTCACGGGGGCCTTGACCGGTCGATGCCGTGACCTGGACCTTCAGGATTCTGTGTGTGAGGTAGGGCGCTGGCGTGGGTGGTTGGCGTCTCTCGGTTGAGGTCCCGCCCAGGCCGTCGTGGTGGCGTTTCTCAGCGCACCGACCCGGGACCAGCAGCCCCCGAGAGCTCCGTTCACCTCCGCCAGCGCCCCCCTGTCAAACCGTGCATGCGATTCTCTCGCACACGGCTTCCCGACATCGTTGACCGTCAGGCATGCGCAGGCGCGTAGCGCACCGTCCCGGCCAGGCGATGCACCCCGAGGCTCAACAACCATGCTCGCGTGAAGTGGCGAGCCCAGTTGCGCCCGGAGCGCCCGTACTTCTTGCTGGCGAACAACGCCAGTCGCTCATGCACGTAGCTGTCGACGGCCGTGAACTTGGCCTCCGAGTGGCCGTAGCGGAAATACGCTGACCAACCCCGCAGGGTCTGGTTCAGTCGTCCCACCACCCACTCGATCGGCATCCCCACATGGCGTCGGTCGGTGATCGCGCGAACCTTGGCTCTGATCGAGTTCATGGCCCGCGACGACGGCCACCGCCGCAAGTAGTACTTCCCTCGCCACTTCCTCGACTCCACCTTGTGATGGTGAAAGCCCAAGAAGTCGAAGCCTTGTTCGCCTCGGGTGAGGCAAACGATCGTGGTCTTGTCGGGATGCAACCGCAACCCCAACGTGGCCAGGATCGCCGTCACCCGCCGTTGGGCCTCTTCGGCCCGTTGACGGGATCGGCACAAGACGACGAGATCATCGGCATATCGCACCAGCACCCCCATCCCGCTGCTGTGGGTCGTCCATTCCTCATCGAGGTGATGGAGGGCCACATTGGCGAGCAGAGGCGAGATCGGTGACCCCTGCGGGGTCCCCGACACCGTGTCGGAGACCACCCCGTCCTCCATCACCCCCGCTCGAAGCCACGCCCGAACCAGTTTGAGCATCGCCCGATCCGACACCCTGCGCTCCACGAGCGTCATCAAGGCGTCGTGATCGATCTGCCCAAACGAGTGGGCGACACACTGCCCACGTCCGGGACCTCCCAGCGGTGGCGACGATCGTGCGGCGTGGTCATCCGTTCGAGGGCCGGTCGTTGGCGGTGTTCGGCTGGATGCGCAAGCACGGCCGCGTAGAGCTGTGCCTGGTGTTGCCGGACGGTTCGAAGAGTCTGATCCCGGCGGCGTGGACCGACATCGACGCCGGCCCTGAGCCGGAGGCGGGAGCGGGCACGTTGGGGTCACTGGTCGATCTCCTTCACGCCCGGGCTGTCGTCGATGGGCTCATCCACCGCGCCGCGGCGGTGAGCGCGAAGGATGCGGGGCAGCCGACAGAGGAGATCCCGCATGCAACAGACCTTGCCACTGGACGGGCTGACCACTCCATCGCCGGGCGCGTGGGAGCAGCTCGCTCCCGGCGATCAGGCCGAGACGGTGGCGGTGTTGGCCCGGCTGATGGCACGACTCGTCCGACCCGTATCCGATCGCGAGGAGGAACCCAGCGATGACCGACCATGTTCATGATCCCCGACGCCAGGCGACCCATCCCAAGATCGGGCCCACCCATCTCGGGCGGGCCGCTGTCGTCTACGTACGCCAGTCCACACCCGGCCAGACCCAACGCAACGTCGAGTCCACCGACCGCCAATACGCGCTCGTCGAGCGGGCGGTCGAGCTGGGCTGGACCCGCCCGACGGTGGAGGTGATCGACGAGGACCTCGGCGTGTCCGGCTCGGCTGGCAGCGCCCGATCCGGCTTCGCACGACTTACCGCCGACATCGCTTTGGGTCGGGTGGGGATCGTGCTCGGACTGGAGGTGTTGCGCCCGGCCCGCTCCAACGCCGACTGGTATCGGCTGTTGGACCTGGCCGGCATCAACGACACCCTCATCGCCGACGCCGACGGCATCTACCACCCGGCCAGCTTCAACGACCGGCTCGTGCTCGGCTTGAAGGGAACGATGAGCGAAGCCGAACTGCACGTGCTGCGCGCCCGACTCGAAGGCGGGATCCGCAACAAGGCGGCCCGCGGTGAGCTGCGCCGCGGTCTGCCCGTCGGACTGATCTGGGGCGAGGGCGACGGTGAGATCCTGATGCACCCCGACGAAGCGGTGCGCGGCGTGATCACCGCCATCTTCGAACGGTTCAGCGAACTCGGTTCGGTTCGTGCGGTGTGGCTCTGGTTGCGCACCGAGGAACTCAAGATGCCCGTCCAGCGCAGCGGCGACGTCGAGCTGACCTGGATCGAGCCAACCTATGCCGCGGTCCACCGCGTGCTCACCCATCCTTCCTACGCTGGCGCCTATGTCTATGGCCGCACCCGCCGGGAACGCCGCGTCGACGACGACGGCCGAGTCCGCCAGCGGGCCCGCCACCTGCACCGGTCCGAGTGGCAGGTGCTGATCGTGGACCACCACCCCAGCTACATCGACTGGACCAGCTTCGAAGCCAACCAGGCTCGCATCGCCGGCAACACCCGACCCCGCGCCCATCAGCCCGGCACCGGCGCCGTGCGCGAAGGACTCGCCCTGCTGCAAGGACTCGCCACCTGCGGGCGATGCGGACGTCGCCTCGCCGTGCACTACCAAGGCGCCAACTCCACTCCCGGCTACCACTGCGCCAACCGCACCCTCGTCAACGGTCGCGGCGAACGGTGCCTGTCCGTCGGTGGCGCCCAGATCGACCAAGCGGTCACCGCCGCCGTCCTCGCCGCGCTCGAACCAGCCGGCGTGCAGGCCGCCATCGCCGCGGCCGAAGCGATCGAGGCCGACCACGACGCCGCCTTGGCGCAGTGGCACCGACAGCTCGAACGGGCCCGCTACGAAGCGGCCCGTGCCGAACGGCGCTACCTCGCTGTCGACCCCGACAACCGTCTCGTGGCCCGCGGGCTCGAAGCCGACTGGGAAGCCACCCTCACCGCCCTCGCCGACGCCGAAACCGAACTCGCGCGCCGTCAAGTGGCCCGCCCCCGCACCCTCAACGACGACGAACGTGGCGCCCTCGGCGCCCTCGGCGCCGACATCGCGCTGGTGTGGTCGGCCCCAACGACCACCGACCGAGACCGCAAAGAGCTGCTGCGCACCCTGCTCGAAGAAGTCCGTGTCGACGTCCACCGCGAGGACCGCCGCGCCGAGGTCGTCCTGCGCTGGCGTGGCGCCGCCACCACCGAACTGAACATCGAACTGCGTGGCGCTCACCAACCCGCCATCCGCACCAACGAAGACACCGTCGATCTCCTCGCCCGGCTCGCCCAGCACTACCCCGACGCAACCATCGCCGGGATCCTGAACCGTCAAGGCCGTCGCAGCGCCACCGGCCAACGCTTCACCGCCACCATCGTCCAAGGCCTCCGCCACCACCGCCAAATCCCCTGCTATCGGCCGCCGGCCGAACAACCCGACGGCGACCTCGTCACCGTCACCCAAGCCGCCAGGATCCTCGGCGTCGCCCCATCCACCGTGCACCGCTGGCTCAGCGACGGATTCATCGCCGGCGAACAACTCACCCCCGGCGCCCCATGGCGGATCCGCATCACCGAAGAGCTGTGCAACCGCTTCGTCGACGACACCCCACCCGGCTGGCTGGCGATGCTCGAAGCAACCCACGCACTCGGCGTGTCCCGCCAAACCGTGTTGCAGCGTGTCAAGCGTGGCGAACTCGAAGCCGTCCACGTCCGCACCGGACGCAGAAAAGGCCTGCGTATCGAACCCCCCACCCCCCAAACCGGGCTGTTCTAACCCAACAATGAACCCAAGGAGCAGTGTGATGA
>JBPCMH010000159.1:0-8457 GCA_051002495.1 Acidimicrobiales bacterium | reverse complement strand
ACCACCTACCGGCCCTTCGGAAAGAAGGCGCCGCTCGTCCGCCTCATCGTGCGCCGGGTCCGCCCCACCCCCGGCTCCCAGCTCGCCCTGTTCGTCGACTGGTCCTACCACGCGTGCATCACCGACCGCCACGGCGACACCCTCGAACTCGAAGCCGACCACCGCCGCCACGCCGTCGTCGAAGACGCCATCCGCGACCTCAAATACGGTGTCGGTCTCAACCACTTGCCCTCCGGGCGCTTCGGGGCCAACGCCGCGTGGCTCGCCCTCAACGCGATCGCCCACAACCTGGCCCGCTGGACCAGCCGCATCGGCCTCGGCGAAACCCTCATCGCCACCGACACCCTGCGTCGGCGTTACCTGCGCACCCCCGGGCGCATCACCCGCTCGGCCCGCAAGCTCACATTGCATCTCCCGAAACACTGGCCGTGGGCCGAACGATTCAACGCCTCACTCGAGCGCCTGCGTGCCGTCGTGCTCCTCACCTGAACCGCCCGGAACTGACGGCGCCCCCGCACTTACCGCCGGCGCCAGGCCACGAACCGAACACCATCAAAGCCGTGGCTCCGCCATGCCCCGCCCCAGCCCCGCGTGGCCAATCACACACCCCCGCCGCCCTCACCACTCATCCGGTGCCGCTCCAAGCCGCCTACGACGATCGGCCCGTGCCAATCGGTGGATCGGGGCTTAGTGCGACTGCAGCCTTGCGGGGCCTGCCATAGAACTTCGCTCGCGGGACCCTCGGCTCGATCGCTGGGCAGTACCCGGGGGCGTGACGGGATCAACACCAGATGGCTACAGCCCTTCCGCCGAAGGTCTGCGGAGGATCCGGCAGCGAGCGGGCTGCGCCTCGTGCGATCCGAAGCGCGGTCCACGCCACCGCGGCAGCGTCGACGACATCATCGCTCGCCACCGCACCGACCGACTCGATGACGTCCGGGAGGTCGATGCCGGCAGCGGCCAGCAGGGTCCGCCGCGACTGAAGTCCGTTCCACGACTTCTTCGACCACCGCAGGTGCTCGCCGGCCATCTCGCAGAACGAGACCTCGGGGTGAACCTCGAACAGACGGTCGTCCGCGGCGGCCAGCGTCGCGGCCTCGACAATCTTCGGAAGCAGTGCCCACGCCTGCCGCGACATCTTTGGCAAGCCCAGATCGGCGAGCAGCGCGTTGGCCTCGGCGTAAGAAGCAGGGGCGGCCGCGATCGCCGGCGGCGTGGCGAACACGCTGGATCGTCGGGGCCCAAGGAATCTCCGGGCCTCCTTGTCGGCCGCTCGACCGCCGGGCACGTTGCCGATGGGAATGTCAATGGCAACCACCGAGATCGGCTCCGATCGCGTCACGATCTCAGCGAGTGATCCGATGTGGGCCTCCCGAAAGCCGTCGTCGTCACAGACGACACCAACCCATCCGTGCTTGGCTGCCGCGTCGACTCCGAGGACTCTGACCATCGTCCCATGTTGCCTGGCCAAATTTCCCAGCACCGCGCCTCCGAGGTCCGCGCCGGTCGACACAGTCCAACTCCACGGATAACGTCGCCAACATGAGGTTGTTGGGGCCGGCCCGCATGCCGGCGGTCGCACTCACCAAGAGCGGCAGGACCACCGCGAAGGAAAAGGCGGCCGACCACCCGATCCTCGACCTGCAGCGCGCCGCCGGCAACCGGTCCGTCGCCCGGCTCCTGGCCGTCCAGCGCTTCGGGTCGGCCGAGCACAAGATGATGGGCGACGTCGGCTCAGGGACATCCCAGGTCACGCTGGCTCCGGGGCTCGAGGTCAGTTTCGGCGACCTGACCGCCCTGGCGGGTGACTACTTCGGTTCCCCTGAGCAACTCAAGAAGCTGGCCGGAACACCGGGCAGCAACGGGAAGAAGGCAGGCACAGCAGACGAGGTGGAGTACGCGCTCCATGTGCGGATCAACAGCCACAACCTCGCCGCCCCCAAGGTTCGCAAGGGCGAAGCCGACTTCAGTGGTTCGGTGAAAGATGCAGTGAAACGCCGCTACCTGCTGTTGGCCTCGACCAACCTCACCCACTTCACCAACCCGGACGGCAAAAAGAACCCCTCCCACGATGACCTGGCCGAGGCACGCTCCAACAAGCCCTTCTCCGGCGACAAGGCCACCGACGAGAAGTACCGGGAGGCCTACGGGCTGCCCAAGGGCTACGCGAAGGCGGGAAGAACGGTCACGAACGCCGGCAGCTACCGGCAGAACCACCTCAAGGCCATCGAGGCAGCGGTGCTCTCCGCCCAGGGTGCCCCCGGAAACTCCATGAACGACGCTCTGATGTATGACGGGTTCGCGAGCCACTTCCTGACCGATGCCTACTCGTCGGGCCACGTCCGCACGGAACGGAGCGCCATCGGCACGTGGTGGAACTCCAAGGTCCCGATGTTCTGGACCAACGTGAAGCTGTGGATGGCGGAGAAGACCGCGTTCGAACTGGAGAAGATCGGCGCGTACTCCGTCGCGACCCCGCAGTTGCTCTGGGACCTCGATGCTCTCGGCCAGAAGGGGGCGGTGGCCACGGTCGAATCGATGGTGGCCTCTGCCGGTTTCCCGGACATGCACTTCGGCGACATCGTGTCCAAAGCGGTACACGACTATGACAACGTGCACGGTGTGAGTGTGATGGTCGGCGACCAGCTCGCCAGCCTGGTCGGTGACGGTGTCGTGCTCGACAACAAGCGGGCCGACGTCGCCCGCCGGGCCAACACCGCCCACCTGGCCCAGGCCGGGGTGAAGGCCAGCGTCGGCGAGATCCACAAGGCCTTCAGCCTGGCCCAGTCGGGCACCCCGCTGGCCGACATCCTCCAGGCCCTCAAGACTCCCGAGGGCCTCTTTGCCGCTGAGCAGCTCTGGCCGCGACCCATGCCGGACAACAGCCCATATCAAAGCAGCCAGAGCCTGCCGTGGCGGGTCGACAAGGTCGATGACCTCTTCACTGACGCCCGCATGGCCAAGGCAATGCAGATCGCAGCCAACGAGATCGCGGCCGAGCTGCCAGACATGATCTCCCTGGAAGGAGCCAAGAAAGTCGCGTTCCAGAAGGGCGTGATCGATGCCCTCGGCCAGGCGAGCCCAGCAAAGATCGCCGAGGTGCTGACCCAGGTGGTCCGCTACACGCCGGGATCCGCGACCGGAAGCCTGGGCGGGGTGTTCGGCCACGACGAGGACGACAACGCACGCTCCTACTACGACCGGGCGGCGAAGGTGCCCGGCGGTGTGCACAAGCTCTCCGTCGAGGCGCGAGTGCGGCTCATCCGCCAGATGCTCTCTGGATCAACGACCGACGCCGACGAGGACCGCATCCTCGGCCTCCTGCAGTACTGCCCGACCGCCGAGTTGGCCACCGCGGTCGCCCAGGCCGGGGGATGGCGGCGGCTTTGGGAGGACATCGACGGTGCACAGCTCGGCACGCTGATCCACAGGATCGGTCCTCGCTACTGGCAGACCCAGGGCTTCGACGCCCGCGCCAAAGAGATCAAGTTCCATGCCGACGGCGTGACGACCGAGCACGGCGAGGAGATGATCGTGGTCATCCTCCGGCTGTGCACCCCGCCGCAGGTCCGCGCGCTGGCCAAGGCCTACGACCTCGACTGGAACCTCGACGGCAAGGAGCAGAAGGAGCTCGACCGTCTCCGTCGGCAGCCGAAGGTTCGCGCCACCGCTGGGCCCAAGCCAGCCCGACCCAGCACACGCTGACAGCCGGCGAACGCGCCGACCCCTGTGATGGGCCGGGGTCAGGAGGCGGACCGGCCGGGAGCTAACTCGTCAGGCGCGTCGCCCTCGACACTCAACCGGGAGGGGCGGCTGGCGATGATGCGCGCCACCGCCTCCTCGATCACCCGGTCGAGCTCGGCTTCGGTGGCGTCGCCGGCCACGAAGAACAAGGAGATGCGGTTCGAGCCCGACGGGCTCATTGGTGGTGGTCATGTGGTCCTCCTCATCGATCCCGGCGTTGGCACCGTGCCTTGCGGTCGGTTGCCGGATTGGCCTCGGCCTTGCATGCGGCCGACCTCAACTCAGGCGCGTTCGTCATCGGTGTGGCACTCCGTCGCCGTGTACGTGAAGTAGCAAGTCTCGGGTTTCGGATCGGGCTGTGGGTCGTCCTCGAATGGGTCGCACGGGTTGCACGGTGGATACAGCACTGTGAAACCTTCATAGAACTTGGCCACCGGGTTTCCCTCCGGGAGCCAGCTCCCGTTGCCGCGGGCCCACACGTGAATGCCGCCGTACCGCGCTCTCCATTGGGACGTGCCGACGATCGCGTAGAGGCGGCCCACGCTCAGCGCACCGATCGCGTCGACGCTGGTGAGCCCGTCCTCCGACGCCCACACCACTGGCACGGTGTCCCGCGACATGAGCTCCAGTCGGAGCGACTCCTCGCTGTGGGGAGGGAGGCGGTCATACGCGTCGTCGTAGGCGTGGGCGGGATGGGTTGGCGACCACGTTGTGGTCTGCGCGACGCACTCGTGGACGGCCGTGTCGCACACGGGTCGCAGCCGGAGCGACTCCAACCATTTCTCCAGCGTGGTGAGGTCGACCGAGCACCACACCCTGTAGCCCTGTTCGGTGAGTCCCCGAAACGCGGGGTCCCTCTGATCAGACATGGTTTCTCCCATCGATCCCGGCGTTGGCACCGTGCCTTGTGGTCGGTTGCCGGATCGTCAGCGGGCCGGGCCCCTCGGATCCTCTGGATGGTTGCTTCGCCGCTTTGCGGGCGCCCTGCTACAACATGGCGCGCAAGCACACGACGACTTCGTCGGAGAACTCCGCGGGCCTCGGAGCGGCCAGCTTCGCCAGCGCCTTCACCACCGCCAAGTCGGCCGGCAGGTCGGCGTGTTCGTCACGATCCCCGACCCGAGGACCTCGTCGCAGAACCTGTCGAAGGCATCTTCGCGGCCGACCGATGACATAAGCGTGGCGACCCACGCCTCGACCGCAGCAGGTCCTGATCTCGCCTGTGCTGGTCAGTCATGCAGACACCTCCACGGCGCGTCGGCGAGAACGGTCACGTCGAGTCCTCCTCACCAAAGAGTTCGCCGATCTGCCTGTGGATGTCCTCGAGGATCGCCTCCGACAGTGCTTCTGATTGCCGATCGCATTCTTCGTCGTCGACATCGAGGGTGAAGTCGTCCCGCAGCCCGACCCCGAACAGGGCGAACGCAGCCCGGATCACCTCGACATCCTGAAAGAGGTGGTGGGGCTGGCATTGCCAGTCGGTGATCGCAGCCATGCCGCCGCAGATCGAGATGGCCTCGTCGATCGGGAGCGCTTCCGGGACCGGCTGCAAGAGCACGCCGCTCGGCGCATGGATGAGGAACCAGCGATCGACACCGATCCACTCGATGGGTTGGATCATGATGATGCCGGGGCATGCGGGCGCGTTGACGGCATAGAACGTGGTTTGCCGTCCCAACTTCGTCTCGAGCACCACCTCGGCCGGCCAAGGGGGCCCGACGTGCAGGCCGACCCGTCCCCAGTCGTCGTGGCCGCTGTCGAGCCCGCACACCGCGCACTCGGCGTCGAAGCTGTCGAACGACCCTGGGCAGTAGCCGCGGCCGACCGCCGCCGCGGTCTTGTAGATGATCTCCATGGAACTCTCCTCATCGATCCCGGCGTTGGCACCGTGCCTTGCGGTCGGTTGCCGGATCGTCAGCGGGCCGGGCCCCTCGGATCCTCTGGATGAGTACGCACCTACAGTACGCCGTCGCCGTGACAAACACCTGTGACTTTGAGACCCGCGTGCGCCGCGGTGCTTCGGACGGAGCGGCCCGGACCTGGCGGCACCCACGAGCTCGACGGGGGGCGTCAAGCGTCGCTCAGCCCAGCGCCCGCCGGAGGAACTGGTCGAACATGGGCACGGTGAATGACAGGAAGCCGTGCCGGGGCGCAAAGACCAGGCCCCGCTTGATGAGGCTGTCGCGGACCGGCCCGACCTGTGAGGTCGTCTTACCCATCGCGGCCGCGACATCGCCCGATCGATATGGAACAGGCACACGCAGCCCGGCCATGGCGCGCAGGTAGTCGCGCTCGGCGTCGGTGGTCTTGTCGATGCGGGCCCGGAAGAAGCCGTGGTCGAGCTCGTCGAGCGCCACGAGCTCCCCGGCTTGCACATCTGCTGCCCGAATGGTTGTCCCCTCCGCCGCGTTCCACGCCTGCTTGCCGAACTCCTGGAGGAAATACGGGTATCCCTCTGTGAGCTCGAGCACCCTGTCCACGGCAGCGTCGTCCCATCCGGCGCCCTCGTCATGCACCGGCTCCACCAGGGCGCGCCGGGCGTCGTGGGCCGACAGCGATCCAACGTCGACGTAGGCGAACAGCCGCTCGGCGTAGGAGCGCGCCTCCCCGGCGAGACCGGGCAGCGACGGAAGGCCCGCGCCCGCCACCAACAGCGGCAGGCCAAGCTGGGAGACCCGGTGAAGCCCGACGATGAGCGCTCCGAGCTCGGGACGGGTCAGGTACTGCAGCTCGTCGATCGTCAACAAGACCCCGGCGCCCGCTTCCGCCGCGGTCTCCCCCACTTCGCGTAGCAAGCCCCCGAGGTCACCGTCGAGGTCGCCGGAGTCCGCGGGACCTGGTCGCGCCTCGAAGTCGATGGTCATCGCGCTGCCGTCGCCCGTGGGAACATGCACTTTGATGAACGAGCGGAGTACACCTAGAGCGGAGCGAGCCCTGTCCCGCACCCGCTCGGTGAGGCTCAGCTCGAGCAGAGCTCGCCGTGCCAGCGCTGCCACCGCCGGGGCGACTCGCGTGTCCTCGGTGGCCTCAAGGTGCTCGTGCACCCACCCGTTCCGCTCGGCCGTTTGGCCGAACTCATTGAGAAGGACGGTCTTGCCAACACCGCGGAGCCCGGTCAGCAGCATGGAACGCTCGAAGCGGCCCAGCGCCATTCGTTGGATTGCCACCGACATTTTGTCGAGCTGGGCATCGCGACCGACCAGCAGCGGCGGAGGGCTCCCCGCTCCAGGGGTGAAGGGGTTCTTGACGCGGTCCATGCGCCAGGTTATACCTATCTGAGCTATATATAAGAGAATTAGTTATAAGTTCCGCAGAACACTAGATATGCAGGTCGCGGCTGTCTCCGGTGCGCCGCCGGCGCGACCACCCAGGACCTCAAGCGCCTCGGCCGGAGGTGGAGCTCGGCGTCTCGTCACGTTCGGGCAGCAGCGCGAGCCCGCCTCGACGCCGGGGACACGGCGCACAAAGCATCGACGTGCTCCCGCCCCCAGACCGGTAGGGATCCGGGCGGCGCCGCTGCGCGCGCATTGCGCCGCCGACACCGAGACAACAATCATCGTTCATGCGCCAGGTCACGAAGCCGACGATCGACCCTGATCTGCGGGCGCACGGGGCGCTGCCCTGCCGCGGAGCCAGACCTCCGACTGGAGCCACCCTGAGGGCTTCCACATCAGAGCGAACGCTACCGCCGGCACCGTTGACCATCTAGCCGAGGCTTCGCCGATCAGGGGAGCCTGCCGCGCATCACTCGACATCGTTAGCATGGTGTGCACGCCTCGGCGCCGGCGCATGGCACCCAACCGATCGAGCAGACGGAAGGGGCACCATGAGCGTCAGCGAAGAAGCGAGACACGAGCTGTACCTAGCACTTGAGGAGGTCCATGGCCGATCGAGGGCGACGACGCTGATGTCGCTGCTGCCGCCCGTGGGTTGGGCCGACGTCGCCACAAAGCGCGACCTCGACCACCTCGAGGAGCGCATGAACCTGCGCTTCGAGCGCGCCGAGGGCGTCAATGCGGCGCGCTTCGGCGGACTCGAGTCCCGTTTTGCGGGCCAACGAGGTCAGTTGTGGAAGATGTTCGCCATGCTCGTAGGTCTGCAGGTGTCCGCGGCCAGCCTCATCATCGGTTTGCAGCAACTTCCCTAGCCCGTCGAGCGCGAGTTAGGCCTTCCGGGGGCCGAATCGCGTCGCTACGCTTGGTGACGACGCCTCGGCGCCGGCGCACGGCACCCGACCGACTACCACCGGGAGGGACGACGCAATGAGCGTCAGCGAAGAGGAACGACACGACCTGTACCTGGCGTTGGAGGAAGTCCATGGCCGAGACAAGGCGACAACACTGATGTCACTACTGCCGCCCGTGGGCTGGGCCGACGTGGCCACCAAACGCGACCTCGAGCACTTCGAGACCCGCATGGACGCCAGGTTCGACCGAGTCGACGCCAGGTTCGACCGAGTCGACGCCAAGTTCGGCGGGATGGACGCCAAGTTCGACCGAGTCGACGCCAAGTTCGTTGGAATCGACGCCAAGTTCGTTGTCGTCGAAGGCGAGTTCGCCCGAGTGCGGGGCGAGATGGCCGCCGGGTTCGCCGAGGTGCGCCTCGACATTGCCAACAGTCGCGCTGGCCAACGGACCCAGTTGCTCCTGCTGTTCGTGGCGCTCGTCGGCCTGCAACTCAGCGGGGCTGGCGTCGCCCTCGCTCTTCGCTCCG
>JBPCMH010000158.1:0-7566 GCA_051002495.1 Acidimicrobiales bacterium | reverse complement strand
GCGTCGACGGGGTCATCAGCGCTCTCGGCGCCTGCTCGGCGGCGACCGCGGAAGAGGTCGTTGCCCACCTGGAAAAGACGGCAACCTCGACCGCCGTGAACCTCCAAGACGACATCGCTGTCCTCGTAATCCGCATACGCGACGACCGGGAGTCGTAGTCAACATCGCCGAATGCCCGCGTCGCCGATTCAGGAATCGGGCCGACTCCGGTAACGTCCCCGCCAGGAAGCGTGGCACGCGCACGTGGCCTACCTCGAGCGCGTTGACGCGGACGTCGCAACCTAACGACACGGTTGGCTCGGGCACCGACGCCTCGCTCCAGGACCGGTCGTCCTCGACGCGGGCAGCAGCATCGGGGAGGTAGTCCGGATGCATGCTGAACGTATCGGACCGAGCGATCGACGAGGGGGTATCCCCGAAGGGCGCTGCCGCCATCATCAGCGTGTCCCCAATGGTCCGTTCGGGGCGCAGCAACTCCCGCGAGCACGGACGCCAGTCGGCAGCTCCCGCTGCGCTACCGACTCGGCGATCTGGTCGCCGTCGAACGAACAGAAGGGTGTCACAGAACGCTCAAAGCGCATCGCGTGAAAATCGTCGACACTCGCGGGACGACTTCGCTGCGGTCGGGCGATTCTGTGCAAGCGGTATCTGTTGGTCCCAAGATCCTCGGCGGAGTGAGAGGGATTTGGGCTACGCATTGTGAGGCACGAGCACCGAGTGCGTCCTCTGTCAGTTCGCGGTCATGCGGTCCTTCGGGAGACGACGCGGACTTCACCTGACCGGGCGGGGACAGCGACGACTGACGGCACGGCGAGGGTCGCCGTCGACTGGTAGACCCCTCGCGTGCATGAATGACGGACGAACGGGTACAATGTGGTCGGGTACTCACGGTGAGTGCCCGCTGCCCGCTAGCTAGCATTAGCGGGAGCGTCTTAGGCTTAGATCCCGGTGGCACAAGAGACTTTGTGGAGGATTCTCTGGTGCGTGGTTCGCAGTCAGATTCGTCACGTGGGCGTATGGCCCCGAGTTCGACGGCCTTGGTGCTGATCGGGTTCCAGAACGACTTCTTCGCTCCCGACGGCGCGCTCTACGGCGACATCACCGATGTCGGGGCGCCAGAGCGTGTGCTGGCTGCGACGGTCGGGCTGATCGACCGGCTGGCGGCCACCGAGACGCTCATCGTGGCCACGCCCATCGTGTTCATGCCGACCTACGCCGAGCTGCTCCGTCCTGTCGGCATACTCGCCGCGATCAAGGCCCGAGGCGCCTTTCAGGTGGGAACAGACGGGCGCGCTCATGGCCGAGAACCTGAGGCAGTTCGATTCAAGGATCGTCGAGATCGGCGGCCGCCGGGGCTTCGACGCCTTTTCGAACACGGTGCTGGATGAGTCGTTGGCCGGACGCGGAGTGGTCGACGTCGTGATCACCGGCGCCTTGACGTGTCTGTGCGTCGATTCGACGGCCCGTTCCGCGCACGAGCGCGGCTGCCGGGTGACGGTCCTGTCGGACTGCACGATGGGCCGTGCCCGCTCGGAGCAGCGCTTGTTCTGCGAGCGGATCTTCCCCCTGTACGCCGAGGTGAGCACGTCCGACCAGGTCGCTGACGGGCTACTCGTCGCGAGCCGGGCGTCGCCGTGACCGCTCACAACGACGTGTCCGGCGAGGAGCTTCAGGTCCTCGTTCAGTATCAGTTGGTGGAGGCCTTGCAGGAGCGTGAACACGATCTCGCCGAGGCCCAGCGCCTGGCCCGGCTGGGCAGTTGGGCGTGGGATGTGGCGAGTGACGTCGTGTCGTGGTCCGACGAGCTCTACCGGATCTTTGAGGTCGACGAGGCCACGTTCACGCCAAGTCTCGAGGGCTTTTTTTCGCTGGTTCATCACGACGATCGCGCCGATGTCGAGGCGACGGTACGAGCGGCGCTCGACACGCACGACTCGTTCAGCTTCGAACATCGGCTCGAAATCGATGAGAGCCGCTGGGTCCGGGGCATCGGCGAAGTCGACGTGGCCATCGACGGGTCCGCGACCCGTGTGCACGGCACCTCACAGGAGATCAGCCTCGAGGTGGCCATGCGGGTCGCGCTGGCCGAGCGTGACCGTCGCATCGTGGCCCTGACTGCCGGCAACGCGGGCCGTTGCCTCACGCTCTACGAAGCGGACGGCCGCATCGCCTTCACGACGGAGAAGGGGCCCGTGCTTCTGCTCGGCCCAGGAGACCTCCAAGGACCTCAGGCGCTGAGCTTCATCCACGAGGACGACGTCGCCCGCATCAGCCAAGAACTGGCGCGTCTGCACCTGTCGCCCGGCGCGACGGTGCATACCCACTTCCGGGTGATCGACCCGGCCGGAGTGCGGGACGTCGAACTTCGCGGGCTCAACGCGGCGGAAGACCCCACGATCCGGGGAACGCTGATCTCCTACACGGGCGGCGCGAAGGCTCAGCCCGGTCTCGCCTCCACCCCAGCAACCCGAGACCCGCTCACCGGCCTCGCCAGCCACTCGCTGCTCCTCGACTATGCCCGACGGGCGACGGCCCGCGCCGTCCGCCACGGCTGGTCGACAGCGGTATTCGTCATTGACGTCGACGGCTTCCACGACATCAACGAGGCTCGTGGTTCCGAGGTTGGCGACCAGATTCTCGTGGAGCTGGCGTCGCGTCTGGCCGACGCGTTCCGCGTCTCCGATATCGTCGGCCGCGCCGAAGTCGCGCCGGGCAACGCCGATGTCGTCGCCCGGCTCGGTGGCGACCGTTTCGTGGCGGTATGCGAGAACGTCGCTGACGTCGGGGCGGCAAGGAAGGTCGCCGACCGGGCTCGTCGCCTGGTCGCGAAGCCGATTGTTCTCGCCAGCGGCGAGCAGGTCACGGTCACCGTCGGGATCGGCGGCGCCATCGCTGCACCATCGGGGCGCAGCGTTGAGCATTCCGTCGTCGCCGCCGAGTACGCATTGCGCAGCGCCAAACACGCAGGCGCCGACAAGGTCGAGGTGGCGGGCGAAGGCGCCGCCACCGAGCACCAACTCCGGCAGGACGCTGAGCGGGCGTTGCAGCAGGCCTTGGAGCGCCGAGAGTTCGTGCTGCACTACCAGGCCAAAGTGTCACTCGAATCGGATCGGATCACCGGCGCCGAGGCACTTTTGCGTTGGCAGGACCCGACCCGCGGGTTGGTCCCGCCACTGGAGTTCATCCCCCTCGCCGAGGCATCGGGCCTGATCATCCCCATCGGCGCATGGGTGATCGAGCAGGCCTGCGCACAGATCACCGAGTGGCATCGACGCTTCCCTCGCCTCCCGCCGCTCGTCGTGGCCGTCAACGTCTCCGCCAGCCAGTTTGGCCCTGACCTGATCGATGTGGTGTCGGCCGCTTTGGCCGCGACCGGCGCGGCTCCAAATCAGCTGAACGTTGAGGTAACCGAGAGCATGTTGATCAGCGACGCGGACGGTGCCATCGAGACGCTCCGGCGGCTGGCCGCGCTCGGCGTGAAGATCTCGATCGATGACTTCGGCACGGGATATTCGTCGTTGGCGCACCTCAAACGGCTGCCGCTGCATGAGCTCAAGATCGACAAGACCTTCGTGGACGGCTTGGGCGAGGACTCCGACGACACCGCCATCGTGGGCGCGACGGTCGCCATGGCCCACGCTCTCGGCTTGTCGGTGACCGCCGAGGGGGTGGAGACCGCCGACCAGCTGGAGCGGCTGCGGGTGATCGGCTGTCAGGAGGTCCAGGGGTACTTCGTGTCCCGACCCGTGCCGGTTGCGGCGTTCACCGATCTGATGGTGGTCGAGGAGACGTCAGGCTGGCGGGCGGCCACCGGCGCGGAACCGGCGACAACTGCGGATGCGTACCAGCCGAACCGGGTCCTCGTCGTCGACGACACCGCGGATGTGCGCCAACTCGCCCGGATGGCACTGTCGGCCAGTGGGTTCGAGGTCTATGACGCCGCCAACGGTGCCGACGCCGTCTCGATGGCGCAGCAGCTGCGACCCGACTGTGTGATCTTGGACGTGTCGATGCCGGGGATGTCGGGAATCGAGGTGTGCCGGACCCTGCGCGACGACCCGCGAACCGCGGGATGCACGATCCTCATGCTCACCAGCGGCAGCGGCGCCGAGCAGAAGATCGACGCGTTCGCGGGCGGCGCCGACGACTACATCATGAAGCCATTCTCACCGCGCGATCTCGTCGGGCGGGTTCGCGCCGCGCTCCGCCTTGGCCACGCCGACGGCCAAGCAACCCCGTCGACGCCGCCCCGGTCCAGCCCGAACAGCACATGAAGGCGGGGGGTGTCCTCGCTCGATGCATCCGGCTCGGGCCGGTTCGCCTCGTCGGGGTCTTCGCAGTCCTGATCATGCTTCCGGTGGCCGCGCTGGCCGTCGGCGCGATCGCCATCGGAACGGACGCGGTTACCGATCAGGTCAATGCGCGGATCCGCACCACCTCGGTGGTGAGCGCCGGGTTCGTCGAGCAGCACATCGACGGTGTTGCCGAGCTTGCCGCTTCGTATGCGCGCCGGCCGCATGTTCGGCGTGCCGTGGGCGACGGAACCCCAGCTGCGTTCGATGAGCCCGTCATCGACGGTCACCTGCTCGACCTCATGAGCGCGAGAGAGGGTATCCAGGGAGCGTTTGTCACGGACCTCGCCGGCCGGCTCACGCAGGTCGTGCCGACGACGCCAGAGATCGTCGGGGGCGACTTCAGCTTCCGCGACTGGTATCGCGGGCTCACGGTCAGCAGCGGAGCGAAGCCGTATGTGTCGGAGGCCTACAAGACCGCAATCGCCGGGCATCCGCTCGTCGTCGCCATCGCCACCTACATCCGCGACGACACCGGGCGGCCGGTCGCGATCCTGGCGCTCACCTACAAACTCGACACGTTGCAACACTTCGCCCGCCAGCTCAGCACCGCTCAAGGGGTGCAACTGAGCATCACCGACCAGCGGGGAAACCTGCTCGTCGAACCCGGAGGGACGGGGGACGAACTGGTATCCCGCCGTGACGATCCCGCCGTAAACGAGGCGCTGAAGGGTCGATCCGGTGTCGATCGTCGCGACCGAGCCGGGGTGAAGGTCGTTGAGTCGTGGGCGCCGGTGCCGACCGTGGGGTGGACGGTCACAGCGGTGGTTCCGACCAGCCAAGCCTTCGCCGACCTCAGCCGGCTCCGCACCGCCGTGGTGGTGTTGGCGCTCATCATCGGCGCGCTCATCGCCGCCGCGCTGGTCTTCCTCCTGCTGATCCTGCGGGCGCTGCGACGAAGCCAGGATGACCTCGCCCACGGGAGAGACGCGCTCGCCGAACGCGAGGCCGAGCTCCGCCTATCCGAGGCCTTCCTCGGGTCGATCGTCGATCACCTCCCCAACGGGGTGTTCGCCAAAGACGCGGTCGATCTGCGCTACGTGTTGTTGAACCAGGCGGTCGTCGCCACCACCGGTATCCCTCACGAGGAGATGTTGGGCAAACGCGACGTGGATCTGTTCCCCGCGGAGCGGGCCGAGTTCTTCAACGCAATGGATCGCGAGACCCTCGCGGGCGGGGTTCTCGTCGACATCCCCGAGGAGCTCCTGCCCACCCGCACCCAGGGCACCCGGACGATGCACGTGCAGAAGGTGCCGATCTTCGGCGAGGACGGGCACCCGAAGTTCTTGCTGGGCATCTCCGAGGACATCACCGACGCCAAAGCGGCCGAGGCCGCGTTGCGGGAAGCCAAGGAGGCCGCCGATCAGGCCAACCGGGCCAAGAGCGAGTTCCTGGCCACCATGAGCCACGAGATCCGCACGCCGCTCAACGGTGTGATCGGCATGACCGGTCTCCTGTTGGACACGGGCCTCGACGACGAGCAACGGGACTTCGCCGAGACCGCTCGCGCCTCGGGGCAAGCCCTGCTGAGCGTCATCAACGACATCCTCGACTTCTCCAAGATCGAGGCCGGCAAGCTCGACCTCGAGATCATCGACTTCGACATTCGCACGACGCTCGAGGAGACCCTCGAAGTGGTCGCCGTCACCGCCCACGCCAAAGGCCTCGAAGTCGCCGGCCTCATCGGCCCCGACGTCCCACTCGGGGTTCGCGGTGACCCCGGGCGGCTCCGGCAGCTGCTGACCAACCTGTTGAGCAACGCCATCAAGTTCACCTCCGCCGGCGAGATCATCGTCAAGGCGGACGTGATCAGCGAGTCCGACGACACCGTGGAGCTGCGCATCGAGGTCACCGATACCGGGATCGGCATCGAGGCGAACCAGAAGGATCAGCTCTTCCGGAGCTTCGAACAGGCCGACGCCTCGACCACCCGCCGCTACGGCGGCACCGGCCTCGGCCTCGCCATCTCCAAACAGCTCGTCGAGCTCCAAGGCGGTGAGATCGGGGTCGACAGCGTCCCCGGTCAGGGCAGCACCTTCTGGTTCACCATCCGCCTCGCCCGAGACGATCTCGTCCACCGCGAGCTTCCGGCATCAGCCGGCGACCTCGAAGGGCTCCGGGTGCTGGTCGTCGACGACAACGACACCAACCGCACCGTCCTAGACCGCACCCTCCGCTCCTGGCACATGCGCCCCACCTGCCTGCAAGACCCAACCCACGCCCTCGCGGTCCTCGTCCAATCGGCCGGCAGCGCCAACGCATTCGACGTTGCCATCCTCGACTTCCACATGCCGGGCATGAACGGACTCGAACTCGCCCGCGCCATCCGAGACGACCAGCGGGTTTCGACGACACGGCTCGTGCTGCTCACCTCATCGGGACGACGCGGTGAAGCCGGCGAAGCCGAGGCAGCCGGGATCGAAGCGTTCCTCACCAAGCCGGTCCGCCGGTCGGCGCTGTTCGACTGCCTGGCGACGCTCGTTGGCACCGACGGGCCAGACGAAGCCCGGCCGCTCATCACCCGTCACACCGCAGACGAGGTCCGACGCCGGAACCGTCCGCACTTGCTGGTGGTCGAGGACAACATCGTCAACCAGAAAGTCGCGGCACGAACACTCGAGAACCTGGGGTATCGCGTCGATGTCGCCGCCAACGGACTGGAGGCTGTCGAGGCGACCGCCCGCATCAGGTACGCCGCCGTGCTCATGGACTGCCAGATGCCGGAGATGGACGGCTACGAGGCCACCGCCGCCATCCGTGCCCGTGACGCCGGTGACGATCACCTGCCGATCATCGCCATGACCGCCGCCGCCAGCCCCGAGGACGAGGCTGCGTGCCTCGCTGCCGGCATGGACGACTACCTCACCAAACCCGTCAACCCCAAGGCAATGGCGGGATTGCTGGAACGGTGGATCCACCACACTCCGTCCGCCACTGCTCCGAACAGGCCGCATGGCCCCCCGGGCGCCCTTGATGCCGAGACGCTCTCACAGCTCCGCGAGCTCGCTGCTCAAGATCCCGCCGGTATCGCCGAGCTCGTGAGCCTGTTCCTCCGTGACGCTCGCGAACGCATCGACTCGGCTGCGGCTGCCGCTGCACGAGGCGACCTCACCGCCTTCTCCTACACGGCCCACATTCTCAAGGGCAGCAGCGGAAACCTCGCCGCCACGGCCGTGGCGGTGATCTGTGCCGATCTCGAAGAGGCCTGCGCCGA
>JBPCMH010000157.1:0-6156 GCA_051002495.1 Acidimicrobiales bacterium | reverse complement strand
CTCTACCGGGATGCAGGGTCGGGATGAGCACCCAAACCACCCCGGCTGACGGGGCTGACGAGGTCCCAAAGTTGGTCGAGGTGCTGTTCGGAGGAGGCATCACCCACGACGTGGTTCCGGTGACGATCCACGTTCCGGAGCCGGAACCGGAGCCGGAACCGGAACCGGAACCGGAACCAGAACCGGAACCAGAACCGGAGCCGGAACCGGAACCGGAGCCAGAACCGGAGCCGGAGCCGGAGCCGGAGCCAGAGCCTGAGCGAGCCGTCATCAGCGCCTCGACTCCGGCCACCGCGGCCGGTCGGAGCGCCCTCCGTCCTTCAGCGCCCAAGCCGGTCGTGGTGACCAACGACGCGGCAGCGGCCCGCCGGATGCGGGCCACTGTCTCGTTGGTTCTGATCATTCTTGCTGCTGCAGTAGGCGCCGCGCTGGTGGTGGCCATGGCCGTAATGGCCATTGCCTTCTTGCTCCAGCGGGCCGCGGCGTGAGCTAGCTCTTGCCGAAGAGGCCGAAGCGACCGCCAGCGCCGTTGGCGCTTGCATCGGCCTTCTCGCCCGGATCGGCGCTGGCCGACTGGGCCGCCGGGACCGCGGTCGCGGGCTTGGCCACCGGTGGCGCAGGCTTCGCCGCGGGAGGCGGAGTGACCGCCTTCGCCGGGGCGGGGCTGGCCACGGGAGACGCCACTGGCGCAGCCGGAGCGGCCGGGGTGACCGGCTTAGCCTCGACGGCGGGGGCCGCATCCTTGGAAACTCCGCCGACCTCGACCTGGTAATAGGTCTTGAACGACAACGGAACCTCACCCAACTCATAGAGCTTGGCCTCGGTCACGCCGTCCTCATTGCGGAGGCGCTCCACGAAGCGAATCGCCTCATCAAGCTGCTCGATCTGTTCGAAATTCTGCTTCCCGTCTGCGGAAGCGAAGATCACCATGTGCATAGCGGTGCTCCTTTCCTGATCAGCATCGGTCAGTCGGCGGGCCCCCTTGAGCGCTGATGGCCCAAACAAGCCAGGACAACGTGGCCATCGGGCTGTTATGGGCGGTTTAGGCGCGGCCGGTGTAGCGAGCCCGCACCACGAATCGGTACCGGGCTGAACCCGGCGGGTGGCAAGCGAACAGGGTGGCCGTCGGCTCCGCCGTCGGACCGACGATGTCGAGCCGGTCGGGGGTCACCACTTCGTTACCGGTCACTTCGTATCGGGTGCGGATGCCAGCGACGGTGAAAAAGATCTCGTCTCCAGCCACCAGCTCGTTGATGCGCCGAAATGGGGCACTGTGGGTCGTGCGGTGGCCGGCAAACACGGTGTTACCCGCTTCGCCGGGCAGTGCTGTGCCCGGCCAGTGGCTCGGCCCGTGATCAATGTTGTTGAGGGTCACCCCATGCCAGACCCGATGGTTGAGCCCCAATTTGGGGATCTCGATCAGGCCGATCTCCTGGACCGGTTCCGGGGCATAGCTGCTCCTCGGGACCCCGACGGCTGATCCAGGCTGGTTCTCCAGCCCGAGGTCGATCTCAGAGGGCTCGGTGACCGGCGATGCCGCCGCAGGACCGGTCCCCGACGGCGCGGCCACCATGATCGGTGATTCGAGTGCCCCGGCTGCTGGCTCGATGACGATGAGCGCCAACGACCCGACGGCGATCAACATGCCGCTGAGGAGCACCAGCAGGAAGCGCAGCCGAGCGTTCGCGGTCACAGTTCAGAGAACGGCTTGAGTCGCTTCGACTTGAGTCCTTTGGCGTAAGTACTTGCGCTCATGCCGCCCGTAGCGAGGACCATCATCCCGGCGATGGCGTACAGCGTGGCCTTGCCGCCATCGACCGGTGACTTCTTGTCCTCCGAAGCCGCACCGTCGGCCGTGGCCAACTGAATGCCCTCGGTGTCGGGCGCGGTGTCGTCGGTAACGGCACCGGGATCACCCGAGGGAGCCGGCTGACCAGCAGAGCCGGCCGATGCGCCACCAGAACTCGCCGCGCTGCCCCCCGAGCGAGACGCGCCCGAGCCAGAGCCGCCCGTGGCCGCCTGGCCCTGGCCCTGGCCGGCGCTGAAGGCCGTGGTCGGAGTCGAGCCGCTGGTCTGCACGGGAACCTTGAGCGCGCCAGCCGCATCGATCATGCCCGCGCCCCACGAACCGGGATCGCTCTGGCCGCGAGCACCGGAGAGGATGGCGTCGATGACCTGCTGCGCCCCGGCTTGGGTCGCCGGCGGCTTCAGCGCGGCGTAAACCAAGGCGGCAACGCCAGCGGCGTTGGGGGCCGACATAGATGTGCCCTGCAGGGTGGCATAGCCACCCTCCTCGACCGGGTAGGTGGCGTAGATCTCGACGCCAGGGGCGGAGACGGCCCACTGGGTGTCAGCCTTCTGGCCGAACGAAGAGCGCGTGCCCTCCTTGGTGTGGGCCGTCACGATCAAGCCTGGGAAGTCGCGCCGATAGCCAGACGCGCGGTTGGCGCCGCCGTTGCCGGAGGACACGACACACAGTGCCCCCTTTTGAAGCACCTCGAAGCACGGCGTCTCGATGACGCCCACCAACGGAACGCCGGTGTTGAAGGTGCCGAGAGAGAGGTTGATGACCTTGGCTCCCCGGTCGGCGGCATCACGGATTGCTCTTGGCACCGCGGCGAAACCGACCGTCGAACCCGAGGACGGGAACACTTTCATGGCCATGATCTTGGCGTCAGGCGCGACACCGGCGATACCTGTGCCGTTGTCGGTGATCGCCGCCGCGGTACCTGCGACGTGGGTGCCGTGGCCCTTCACACCCTTGCCTGAGCCGTCCTTGAGAGTCGAGTCGTCGTCGGGGTTGGTGTCCTCGTCGCCGTAGTCGAAGCTGTTGGCGAAGTCGATCTTGCCCCGCAGGTCGGGATGGTCGACGTCGACGCCGGAGTCGACGATGGCGATGGTGACACCGCCGCCCTTCGACTTCGCCCATCCCGATGGCGCGTTCATCTGGGGAGGCGCCCACTGCTTGTCCCAACCGGGATCGTTGGTGGCCAAGGCGGGCGGGGCGGTGAACGCCACCAGCGCAAGCGCGGCAATCAGGACTCGCAGGAGGTTTCGCACATGACAAGTTTCGCAGAAAACTCGGTCGGTTCCTCGTCGCGCGGCATCATCTGATGGTGACGGACGCGATTCGGCGCCGGGAAACGGTGATCAAGGCTGGCTTTACTGGCGACGAGGCTGCCGCCAGGGCGGGGTTGGCCGACGGCGACGGAGGCGTCCGGGCCTCAGCGCTGGGCTCCCTCGCCCGGCTGGGCGCACTCACGGAGGACGATGTTCAACTCGCTATGAAGGACGCCGACCCAACCGTGCGTCGCCGGGCCGCCGAGGCCGCCAAAGACCATCCCGGCCTCGACTTGGTTCCTTTGCTGGCCGACGCCGATCCCATGGTTGTCGAAGCTGCGTGCTGGGCCGTGGGCGAACGGGAGCAAGCAACCCCGGAGGTGGTCGGGGCGCTGTCATCCACGGCGACGGGCCACGACGACCCGCTATGCCGCGAGGCCGCGGTCGCGGCGCTGGGCGCGATCGGCGATGAGCGGGGGCTGCCGGCCATCCTCACGGCCACGGGCGACAAGCCAGCCGTCAGGCGCCGTGCGGTGATCGCGCTGGCTCCGTTCGACGGGCCGGAAGTCGACGCGGCACTCCAGAAGGCGCTGACGGACCGGGACTGGCAGGTACGTCAAGCGGCCGAGGACCTGCTGGACGAGGGGCCTGGGGCTTAGCGCTCGGATTCGAGGAAGAGCGTTCGCAGCGAACCGAACTCCTCGACACAACGTCCCGCGCCCAGCACCACACACTCGAGCGGCGCGTCGACGAGATGGACGGGCAAGTCGGTCTCCTTGGAAAGACGCCGATCGAGCCCGCGCAACATGCCGCCACCTCCCACGAGGTGCACCCCCTGAATGATGAGGTCCTGGGCCAGTTCGGGTGGGGCCTGACCGAGGCAATCGACGACCGAGTCGACGATCGCCCCAACCTGCTCCTCGAGCGCCCCCCTGACTTCCTCCGGCGACAGGATGACGTTCTTTGGGAGCCCGGTCATCAGGTCTCGACCACGAACCTCAGCCTTCACCTCGTCCGCGGTCGCGAACGCGGAGCCGATGGCGACCTTGATTTCCTCCGCGGTTCGCTCACCGATGGCGATGCCGTACTCGCGGCGCACAAATGCCTGGATGGATGCGTCCATATCGAAACTGCCCACCCGGATGGCCCGGAGCGCCACCGTGCCTCCAAGCGAGATGACCGCAGTCTCGGTCGTCCCGCCGCCGACGTCGACCACCATGTTTCCCAGCGGCTCATCGATCGGTAGCCCGGCCCCGATGGCCGCGGCCATCGGCTGATCGATCAGGTAGCAGTCGGCCGCCCCGGCCCGGCGAGAGGCCTCCTTCACGGCGCGACGCTCGACCTCGGTGATGGCCGACGGGACACAAATGAGCACCCGGGGCCGATTGAAGCGGGAAACACCAGCTCGCTGCAGGATGATCCGAATCATGCGCTCGGTGATATCGAAGTCGGTGATGGCGCCGCCGCGTAGCGGTCGCACCGCCTGGATGTAGCCGGGGGTGCGACCGATCATCTGCCAGGCCTCGTGGCCCATGGCGAGCACATCGCTCGTCTGCACGTTGAGCGCGATGACGGTCGGCTCGTTGAGCACGATGCCGCGATCCTTCGCGTACACCAGCGTGTTGGCGGTGCCGAGATCGATGGCGAGATCCCTAGCCAGCGTGGCCGTCCTTGCCGGAGCGATCCGCGTCACGGCCTGTGGGCGGTGACAGGGCCCGCAACTCTCGGCGGAAGTCCTCGATGCTCGACTCAAGGCTCGTCGGCCGCCGGTTCCGAGCCCACAGCACCCCGATCCCGCCCGCGCTCAGAACCACAGCGATGCCGAGGTAGAGGAGGTTGCTCAAGCCCGCTCCCTGATGTCCTGAATCGGAGCGGCATCGCTACCCCAGTCGGCGCCGTCGGCCCAGGTCTCCATCTTCCAGATCGGAACGCCGGCTTTCAGCGTGTCGATGCAGTATCGGGCCGCGGCAAAGGCCTCCGGGCGATGCGGCGCGGCGGCGACGACCACGACCGCGGCATCTCCCACCGCCAGTTCTCCGATGCGGTGCAACATGACGATCGGCCCCACGGTCGGCCAGCGCACCCTCGCTTCGGCTGCAATTGCTGCCATTTTCGGCTGCACCTGCTCTTCGTAGGCCTCGTAGGCCAGCGCAGTGACATCGGGCCGGCCCTCGGAGTGGTCGCGGACCGTTCCTGTGAACAGAACCTCAGCGCCACAGTCAGATCGGGTGGCCCACCGCAGCGCCGCGTCAACCGGCAGCAGCTCAGCAGAAAGGCCAAACCAATCAAGGCCGGAAGCAGGCGGTTGCACGAACCCATGCTAGGGGGTGGGCGATGCAGGCATGGGGCTGCGTCAAGGGCGACCGAACCTGACGATGACGCGCCGGTACTCTCGAATTTCATGGAGTTCGATGACGACGACGAGCTCGACGACGAGCCAGCCGCGCCGCTCCTGCCTCCGGATGATCGCCTGTGGCGACACCCATCGGAGATAAGCGCCACCGGACCCACCGCCTCGGCAGCGCGACCATTTCCGCGCAGCCACGAACCCCGCACGATGACGGTCGCCGCGTTGTCGAGCGCCATCAGCGTCCTGCTCACCGTCGGATTGGTCGCAGCTATCGGACCTTTACGCACCGAACGCTTGGCCGAAACGCGGATCGCTCCGGTGGTAGACACCAACACCCGCCCGGTGAGCGTCGTCGATGTATCCGGCATCGCCGACCAGCTCCGGCCCGCGGTGGTCCGAATCGAAGCCACCGCCGGCAACAGCACCCGGTGGGGATCGGCGATCCTCATCCGCAGCGACGGGGTCATGCTCACCGCCGCGCACTTGGTCGCAGGGGCCAAGTCAGTACGCGCGACCCTCGCCGACGGCACCAAGCTGCAGGCGAAGGTGGTGGGGATCGACGACGACATCGACATCGCTGTGCTCGACCTCGAAGGCGACGGCTATGCCTCAGCGGTGATCGGTTCAGCCACTCGCCTGCGCGTCGGAGAGCCAGCCATCACCCTCGGTGCGCCGGGAGACGACGGCGGGGCGACGGTGACGGCCGGGATCGTCGGTGGTCTCGGGCGCACGGTGGAGTACGGGGG
>JBPCMH010000156.1:0-20006 GCA_051002495.1 Acidimicrobiales bacterium | reverse complement strand
CCGGTCACGTAGTCGTTGTGCACGTGGGTCTCGAAGACATGCGACACGGTGACGGACTCGGCGTTGACGACGTCCGACACTCGATCGATGTCGCGCTGGGGATCGATCACCGCGGCCAGACCGTCCGAGATGAGCACATAGCTCCGATCTCCGAGCGACTTCGTCTCAATCGTGATGATGCGCATCGTCACTCATCGGCCTCCACGTCTCGCCTCTGTCTACCCCACGCCCTGGGACCTGATCCTCGAATGCAGTGTCGGTCGAGCTACGCACCCTGAGCGGCCAGCGCGTCAGCGCGGGCGGACAATGTTGTTGGCCGGGTCGACCTCGATGGTCTGACCATCAATCACTGCATCCAGCAGGCCGGCGATGCCAACGACGGCTGGGATGCCGAGCTCTCTCGCGACGATGGCCGCGTGGCTCATCAGGCCACCCGACTCGGTGGCGATGGCACCGCACGTGGGCAGGACCGCGTTGTAACTGTTGATTGTCGTGACCGCGCACAACACGTCACCCGGTTCCACTTTGGCCAGCGATTCGCCCGAGCCGTCGACAATCCGGGCTGTCCCGACGTAACGCTCGGTCCCAACCCCAACACCCTCGAGGGGTCGACCCGACGACTTGTCCTGCGCGCGCAGCGAGAGAAGTTCTGCGAGCACCTCCATCTCAGCGGAGACGGGCGGGGGCGGCGCCGCTTCCGGGTCGGCTATCCCAACGACGAGGGGCGGGTCAACGAGGGCGGCCTGACGGCGGGCTGCGTCGCGCCCAGCCAACTCAGCTGCGTCGGGCCCCTGGCCTGACGCGAGGGCAACGAGCTCTTCGACACTGGTTTCGAAGACATGGTCGATCGCATCGAGACGACGGGTCGCCACCGCCCGGCGGCCAACTTCGAGCGCAACCCGACGGACTAAGCCGTACGGCCACGCCACGGTGTGCCCGGCATCGTCGTCGCGAAGTGCGTAGTTGGCGCGCGCGACCGTCAGCCGTCGATCGAACTCCGCGTGTTCGGGCGTGGGGATCTGCTGGCGCACCGCGTGTTCGCCCTCGGCGCCATCAACGACTGCGGGCGCGTCCCGCGCCGCGAGCACGGCCTGCACGACGACACCAGGATGCTCGCCGATAGTGGAGTCAGCCGGGTCCAGCCCGAGGATCCGCCAGCCATAGTCGGCGAGGTAGGAGTCGAGTTCGACCGCGGCGTGGGTTCGGATGTCGTCGAGCGAGGAGACGGCAACAACGTCGGAGGGAATCGCCTTAGCGATCGCCCGGGCGTGGGTGTGGGTCGCGACGCTTGGTGCTGAGTAGCCGGCAAGAAGTCCGACGACTTCATCAGAGGAAACGCCGACGCGGTTGGTGAGCTGGAGCAGATGGCCCAGAGCGAAGTCGAACCCGATGTGGGCGAAGTGGTGCGGCGCGGCCCAGAGCGCGTGCTCGATGGTTTCGGCTAAGACGTCAGCGAGATCAGGATCGGCCAGGTCCTGCAAGGGGATGGCCTGCAGCTCGCGGTTGCGGGCGAGGATGCGCGGCTTCTCGTCGTCCAGCCATCGCCGGGGCTCGTCGGCCCAGCGTCGCTCCCGCAGCGCCCTGACGGCGATGGGCCCGAGTGAGGCGACAACATCCGGTGGGTCGGGTGGGCGCGGCTGGTAGTAGAGATAGGCGTTGACCGAGCCCCAGATGCCACCGCTGTGCGGCACCCCGTAGGAGTGCGCGCCGGTCACCCAGCCAACCGTTGACCGTGGAAGAAGTTCGCGCACCAGCCGGCTCAGCGGCCGGGGCACGTGCTCCCGGTCGAGGAACCACATGCCGGGTCCGGGCGGTGTCCAAGCCGCGTCGTCGAGCCCGCCGTCGGGGTGGTCAACAGCCACCGCGACCCGGGCCCTCAGCCAATGGCGTCGTGGTCGGCGCCAACGAGCACGACCACGAGCAGGCACGGTTCGTCATACGGGTTCCGCCATGCATGTCGGGTGCCGTTCTGTACAACGGTGTCGCCTGCCACCAGCTCCCGCCTTTCCCCATCATCGAGTTCGAGGACCACGCGACCGGAGGCGACGAACTCGTAGTCGACGGTGGCCGTGGTGTGCATGCCGGGATTGGCTGGCTCCATGTGAGCTGCCATGCCGGGAAGCTTCTCCTCGAGCTCGGCCAAAGCGGCGGGGATGTCGAGGTCGTCGGACAACACCACGGAGTCCGGCGCTACTGAGAACAAGCCAAACCGAAACCCGCCGACCGGCGGGAAATACTGCACGTGCGCGGGCATCGACCCGGCGCCAGGGAACCGGACCGTCTCGTCCGCGCCCCAGAGGCGGTAGAACTCTGCCCCCGGCACCAGGGCCAGCGTCGTCGGGTCCACCACCTCATCGCTGGCAAACACCGCCTTGCCCGCCGCGTTGTGCCCGGTCACCACTCGTCTGATCCCCATCGTTTCGGACCCCTTCGTCACAATCGCCCTGATGTTGGAGGGTACCGGCGTCAGCGGAGCCGTCGCTCCATGCGGATCTCGTCCTTGCACGGATCAGACGGGAGGGGTTGGAAATCGCCGGTGACCGTAAACCCCATCGACGCGTAGAGCGCCTCGGCCCGGTCATTGCCCCGGGTCACCCAGAGGCTGACGGACTGCGCCCCAACCTCGGTGGCCCAGTCGAGCACGGCCTGCACGAGCGCACGACCCAGGCCAGCACGACGGTGGGTGGGCGCGATCCACATCGACACCAGCTCGATTGGCTCCGCACCGGCGTCGCAGTAACCGCCGGCTAGGCCCACGAATGCATCGCCGTCAAGGGCGAAGAAGGTCGACTGCAACTCGCTGTCGGCCGCGACCCGGGCCCGCGTCGTCCACTCCGCATCGGGAAAGGCTTCCTCGCGCTCGAGCGTTGACCCGAAAGCCGAGGGGCTGTCCGCGAGTGCCGCGAGCCGGATGGCCTTGAGCTCGCGTGCATCGGTCGGCGTGATCCGTCGGACGATCATCGGGCCAGCTGGGGTCACTGACTCCATGACCCGCACGGTACCGACCGCGCGCTCGCGCCAAGACCGGATTCCGACGGTGTAGCCCTATGGTCACGCACGTGATCATCGTTACCGGAAGCATCAGGGCTCGGCCCGACACGGTCGAGCAGATCGAGGCGCTCAGCCTGGCCCATGTCCGGCGATCTCGTGAGGAGCCGGGTTGTGTACTGCATTCGGTCCACCGCGACGTCGAGGACGGGCGCCGGTTCGTCTTTCTCGAGCACTGGGTCGACGCCGAGTCGCTAAGGGCTCACTTCCAACTGGCGGCCTCGGCCGCGTTCGTCGCGGAAGTCGCCGCACTGGCCGACGCCAACCCGACGATCGAGATCTATCAGGCCACGGCTACGAGCGTCTGAGATCATCCGCCACGAGATCATCGGCCACGGTCGCGTCGAACAGCGCCACGAGGAGAATCCCGGCTACGACCGCGACGATGGCGCCTCCGATCCCGTAGAGATCAGAGCCGAGCAGTGACGCAATCACGATGACCGCCGGCCCAACGCGAACGGTTCGCCGTTCGGTGGCCTGCGCGACCAAGGTCACACCCGCTTGGAGAACCGCCACGGCGAGCGCGACCGCGGCGATCTCCCAGGCCGATTCGAAGGCGAAGGCCAGCAGCAACAGGGGCACGCTCCCGAAGAGCACCCCGAACCTCGGGATCAGGCTGGCCGTGCCGAGCACCACGCCGAGCACGAGCGGCGTTGGCAACCCCAGCAACCGGGAGAGGCCGGCGCCGAGCGCGGCGATGGCAAGCGCGACCACGCCAGAGCTCAGCATGTACCCCTGTGCAGACCTGACGGCGTCCTGCACCCCCTTGCTGCCAACCTGCCGACGTTCGGGGTGTGCGATCTGACGCTCGAGCCCCTCGAACAGTTCGTCGCCCCACACGAGGAAGAAGATGACCAGGATCCCGCTCACCAGGAAAGCCGGCACCGTACCGACCGCGCCCTCGATCGTCGGGGCAGGCGAAACTCGCTTCGCCGTCTGAGCGACGACGTCATCAACCAGCGAGGCCAACTCGATCTGCGCGACCACACTGTCGGGCCCTTGGGTGCGCTCGATGCGTGCCGCGGCCGCGGGCAACCGATCCTGCAACTCGCCCAGCTGGTCGCCGATCTCGACAACGACGCCAACGCCGAGGCTGAGCGCCAAAGCGACGGCCACCACGAGGCTGCTCACGATCGCGACCCCCCGCGGCACGACCCGGGCTTGCAGTTCGATCACCGGGGCGATGACGACCGCCGTCGCCGCCGCGGCGGCCACCCATCCAAGAGGCTGCGTGGCGGCCACGAACACGTTGCGCCCGACGAAGACTGCGACCAGCGTGACCAACGCCAGGATCACCGACGACCAGGATGCCCGGATCCGTCGTGCCTCCCACCCACTGGCGTCGGTCATCAGCCCTGAAGCCATGGCGTCGTACGCTACCGGCGGTGACCGACTCCATCGGCGACGACGCGGCGGGACCCGAGCCAGGGTCGACCGACGCGCCACCGACGGCCCACCCCCTCACCGACCCGACGCCAACGGCCCGCCAAGTCGACACCGCCCCCGGACGCACGCTCGCCGTTGTTGACTGGATCTCGTTCGTGCACCTTGGCCTCGGGTTGCTCGTCGTCATTGCGCTCGTTGGGTTCGCTCGATCCGCTGCCGACTCGCTAACGAAGATCGTCATCGGCGGCGTCCTGGCGCTAGCGCTCGACATCCCGACTCGTCGGCTGCAGAAGTGGCGGCTGTCGCGCGGTGCGGCGGCAACCATCGTGTGCGTCGGTCTCCTGGTCGGCATGACTGCAGTCATTGCGCTCCTTGGTCCGCCCGCGATCAAGGAGGCAGCCGCGTTCGGCGACGAGGTGCCGACGACTATGGCCCAGTTTTACGACTTTCCGGTCGTCGGTGGGCAGCTACGCGACGCGGACCTCGCAGGACGGGCTGAAGCGTGGCTCAACTCCGTCCCCGGCAGCATCACCGCTGATGGCGTGAGCAATGTGGTCGCCCGCGTGATCGGAGCGCTTACCGGAGTGGTGCAGGTGCTGCTCGTCACCCTGGCATTACTGCTCGACGGAGAGCTGCTCGTCAAACGTGCCCGCCGCGCGATCCCCGCTCGTCTCCGGTCGCAGGCCTCTACAGCCGCCGATCTTGTCTACGACACGGTGGGGCGCTACTTCGCCGGATCGCTTCTGCTCGCGGTGGCGAACGGCCTCTACATCCTGGCGGTCGGGCTCATCCTTGGCGTGCCGTTGATATTGCTGGCCGCCGTGTGGGTGATGATCACCAATCTCATCCCGCAGATCGGTGGCTTCCTCGGCGGCGCCGTTTTCGTGACCCTCGCCCTCACCGGGGGTGCCTTCACCGGCGCGGTCGCCGCGGTCCTGTTCATCGCCTACATGAGCGCCGAGAACTACGTCATATCGCCGGCGGTCGTCGGCAAGGCGGTCAACCTCTCGCCGCCCACCACGATGATCGCCGCCATCGTCGGCGGCACCGCGGCGGGGGTGCCGGGCGCCCTGGTGGCCACCCCGTTGGCTGGCTCGATCAAGGCGCTATACATGGCAGCCCGACACGCCAACTCCGGGCGCTGACCGAGGCCGTCAGGGCCGCCGGCCGACCATGTCGAGCACTCGGTCGGTCAGGGGGGCATCATCGCCCACCGAACCGCTCGGCCCTTCCCCGAACAAGCCGAGCTGTCCGATGAAGGGCGCCAACGGGGAGACGACATCCCAGGACGCCTGAGCCACCTCATCGCTCAGGGTTTCCGTCGCCCCAATGGCCCTCGCCAAGTCCCAAGCGTGCACGGCCAGATCGACCACCCTGAACCCGAACATCTGCTCGCCGGGCATATCCATCGCTGGGTGGTGCACCACGCGCTCCATGGCACCGTCCTGAGCGAAGCCACTGCCCTGTGCCGCGACGCTGGCCGTGTAGGCCTCCACCGGATCAGCGGTGAGGTGGTCGCCATCGATCGCCGCTGAGGCGTCGTCCTTCGTGCCGCCGGCCAAAAGTATGGCCGACATGAGATTGCCAGCAATCGCGTGGTTGACCAGGTCGCGCACCGTCCACCCCTCACAAGGCGTGGCCTTGTCCCAATCGTCGGGGGTCACCGCGGCGAGGCGGATTCCAAACTCGTCGGCTGCCTGGCTGAGGTTCGAGAGGTTGGCCATGGGCCAGCACCGTAGACGCGGCAGCCCCTCTCGAGGAATAGTTGTGGACGCAACTAACGTGCACCCAACGATGACCACGCCCAGTTCCGGTTCGCCCGGCAGGTCGATGGCCGAGTCACCGAACCGGTGCCCGCCTGAACGCTGCTTGAGTCGCCCGTCAGCCGAGCACCGACCTCCCGTCGGCCGCCGTCGCATGCTGGATGTTGAAGGTTGCCAACCGAATGCCGTGTTGCATCGCCCTCATCCTGGCAAGATGCACGAGTGCCCACCGACAACGCCGCCGCATGGGACCGTCACTCGGCCAGCTACCAGGCCGGTGCCGACCTGCCGACCGACGTGGCGGTCTACGGGCCCGACATCCCGACCGAGTCCGAGCTCCGCCTCCTGGGTGACGTCAAGGGCAAGCGTGTCCTCGAGTTGGGCTGCGGTGGTGCCCAATGCTCCATCGCCTTCGCCAAACAGGGCGCGATCGCCATCGGCGTCGACTTCTCGGCCGAGCAGCTCGCGTTCGCTCGTCGCCTCTGCGATCGAGAGGACGTACGCGTCGAGCTGCGCCATGCCGACCTGGCCGACCTCGCCTTCGTGCGGGCCGACTCCATCGACCTGGTCTTCTCCGCGTACGCCTTTGGCTACGTCGAGGACCTTCACCGTGTCTTCCGCCAGGTGCACCGGGTGCTGAAGCCCAACGCTCCCCTGGTGTTCAGTCTCCCCCACCCGGCATACGACATGATCGACGATGACGCCGACCAGCCGCTCCTGATTCGCCGACCGTACTTCGATCGCTCACCCATCGATTACGAGTGGAACGGGATCACCTTTACCGATTACCACCACACCATGGGCGACCTCTTCTCGGGCCTCACCCGCAGCGGCTACCGCATCGATCAGGTGCTCGAGCCCGAGCCCACCCCGTCCGGGCCCCGAAGCATGTTCTGGCGCGACACCTTCAGGTACGTGCCCCGCACGCTCATCATCCGAGCGCGCAAAGAAGGCCACTGAGGGACCTGAACCGGTCATACGGCGCAGACAAGAGGGCATGGCACCCGTACGGTCGAGGCATGTCCAGCATTCTCGACGGCGTTCGTGCCCTGACCCCGACCATCCGTGGCCGGGTAGACGAGATCGAAGTCCTCGGCCAGATTCCCGCGGATCTTCTCGAACGGCTCACGGAGGCGGGGTGCTATCGCCTCCACGTGCCGGCCGCTCATGGTGGCCTCGACGTCGACCTCTCCACGTCGATGCGCGCCCTGGAGTTGCTGGGTTCGGCCGACGCGTCGGTGGCCTGGAACGTGATGACCGGATGCCAGGCCGCGCCGATGTTGGCTTTGCTCGAACCAGCCACGTTCGACGCGCTGTACGGCTGCGGGCCCGACCTGATCAGCACCATGGCCCTGTCGGTCAAGGGCACTGCGGTGGAGACCGCCGACGGATACCGCGTCAAAGGCCGGTGGCCTGTGGCCAGCGGTTCGGATCAGTGCGTCTGGCTGATCGCGAACTGCATGATCCTCAATGAAGACGGGAGCGCCCGTCTGGTCAACGGCAGCCCCCTCGTGCGGGTGATGGTGTTCCCCACGGCCGACACGGCCCTCGTCGAGCGTTGGCACTCGTCCGGCCTCAAGGGGGCAGGCCAGCACGCGGTCACCGTGGACGACTTGTTCGTTCCCGCTGATCGATCCTTCGATCTGATGGAGGGCGAGCCGCGTGTGCGCACCGCCGTCTCCCAACTAACGCTGCTCAGCATCTACAGCTGCCACATCGGAGCGATCGCGCTTGGTGTTGCAGCGGGTGCCGTCCGCGACATCGAGGAGGTCATGGCTGACAGCGAGGGCATGGCCGCCATCGACGATCGGCGCAGCGACCGGCTGCTCACCGAGCACAGCCTGGCCCAGGCCGGCCTCACGTTGCGCGGCGCCCACGAGCTGCTCTACGACATGGCCGATCGACTCTCGGCGTTTTCGGCCGCTGATCAGACCGTGCCGCTCGAGGCTCGAATCCGGGCCAAGGCGACGGGGTCTTGGGTGGTCGCGGCGGCCGGTTCGGTGGTGTCGACGGCGTATGAGATCGCGGGAGGGGCCGGGTTGGCTCATGACCACCCGCTGGCTCGGCGCTTCCGCGACGTCCACGCGCTCGGCCAGCACGGGTCGCTCACGCAAGAGCACCTCACGCCCGCTGCCGCGATGTTGGTCTCCGCCGACCTCGTCAGGGCCTGACCGTCACCCACGTCGCATAGCGCGACGAAAACAACGCCGGCATCCCGCCCGTATGGAGAAAGACCACCTGCTGCCCCGGCTCGATCCGTCCGTCTCTCACGGCGGCGATGAACCCGGCCATCGCCTTGCCGCTGTAGACCGGATCGAGCACGAGACCCTCGAGACGACCGCCGAGGTCGAGCGCTTCCCGCCCGCTATCGGTCGGTGCTCCGTACCCGTCACCGAAACGGTCGACGTCGAGTTGCACGCGGCCGACGGGTTCGGTCCGGCCCGCGGCCTTCGCAGCTAGCGCGGCCTTGGCCGGCACCTGTTCAGCCAAATCGGGCCGGGTTCCGACATCGACGCCGAGCACCTTTCCGTGGTCGCCGAGACCGGCAACGAGTCCGGCGTGGGTACCGCCGGAACCGTCGGCGGTCACGACCAGATCGATACGAGGCAGCTGCTCGCGCATCTCGTCGACCGCGGCGACATAACCCAGGGCGCCCACGATCGACGCACCACCGATCGGCATCAAGTACGGGCGCCGACCCGCGGCCTTCAGTCGGTCGACCTCGGAGACGATCCTGGCCTCGAGCGCGTAGTAGTCGAGCGGTCCGGCCCAAACAAACGTCGGGCCGAACAGGTGATCGAGGACGACGTTGCCCGTGGGTCGGTCGGGCTCGTCGGATGCCATCACGAGTACTGCGTCCATGCCCAGCTTTGATGCGGCGGCCGCGGTCATCCGCACGTGGTTGGACTGCCGCCCACCACCGGTCACCAGCACATCGCATTCCTGATTGCGCGCGTCTGCACACAGGTACGCGAGTTTGCGCGCCTTGTTCCCACCCCCGGCCAACCCGGTGCAGTCATCGCGCTTCACCCAAATCGTGCCGGTCGGCAGCCCAAGATGGTCGGCCAGCCGGTCCATCGGCTCCATCGGAGTAGGGAGATGTGCCAGGGGGAGCGGGTCGGGAATGCCGGTCATCGGCCATGATCCTGTCATGACCACACCGCTTGAGGGGCTCGTGGCCGCGGTCGAGGCCGCACTTGGCGACGAGCGGCTGACCTCCGACCGAGCCAGGGCAGACGCCATGAGGCCAGCTATGGCGGCACTCCTCGCGTCCGAACAGCCGATTCCTGCGTGGGCGGAGGAGCCGTTCGAGGGCGAAGCCGTCGGCAACCTTGTGCACGCGGACGCCGCCGGACGCTTCCACGTGCTCGCCGTCGTTTTCCCTGAGGGCACCTCGAGCGGCGTCCACCACCACGGCTGCTGGGGACTCATCGGATACCTACGCGGTGGCGACGAGGAGACGCGATTCGCAGCAACCGAGGACCATGGCGACCGCGCCAGCCTCGAAGAGTCGGGCCGCCACATCTGGCACCAAGGCGACATCACTTCCTTGCTGCCGGAAGAAGGTGAGGGGTGGCACCGGGTCCGCAACCCTGGCCCGGGCGATGGTGTGAGCGTGCACGTGCTGTGTCAGACGCCAGCGGAACACCCGCACCGCTACTGGGACCGTCGGAGCGGCGCGGTGCTTCCCTTCCCGTTCATCGAGGAGTCACCGGGCCGGTGGCGGGCCCGAGTCGTTGGTCTCGACTAGCCCTGCTCGGCCCACCAAGCATCGAGGCGCTGGTAGGCCTCTGCCACACCGAGCGGACCTTCCTCCATGCGCAGTTCCAGCAGCATGTCGAGCGCCTCGCCAACGTGAGGTCCAGGACCGACGCCAAGGCGCTCCATCACCTGTCGCCCGTCCAGATCGGGGCGGATCGCGTCGATCGCTTCCTGCTCTCGCAGCTCGCTGATGCGCTGCTCAAGTGAATCCATGCGTCGGGACAGCTCATCGGCTTTCCGCTTGTTGCGGGTGGTGCAGTCGCACCGCGTCAGCTCGTTGAGCTGGCGGAGCAGGGGTCCGGCGTCGCGGACATAGCGACGCACCGCGCTGTCGGTCCAGCCCATGGCATACGTGTGGAACCGCAGGTGCAGCTCGACCAGACGCGTGACGTCGTGGATGTCGTCGGTCGAATATCGCAAGGCCTTCATCCGATCGCGCGTCATGCGCGCCCCCACAACCTCGTGGTGGTGGAACGACACCCCGTGCGAGCCGATGGAGCGCGTCTTGGGCTTGCCGACATCGTGGAAGAGCGCGGCTAGCCGGAGGACGCGGTCATCAGCCGTGGTGTTCTCGACCACGGCGATCGTGTGGGCCAACACGTCCTTATGCCGGTGGATCGGGTCCTGTTCAAGGGCGAGGCCTGGTAGCTCGGGCAGGAACTCACCGGCCAGACCCGTCTCCACGAGAAAAACAAGGCCAGGCCCAGGGCGCGGAACGACGACGAGCTTGTCGAACTCGTCCCGAACCCGCTCAGGGGAGACGATCTCCAGCCGACCATGCATGTCGCGCACCGCGTCGACTAACGACTGGTCGGGTACCAGCTCATAACCAGCGATGAAGCGGGCCGCCCGCAACATCCTCAGCGGGTCATCCGAGAACGACTCGGCCGGGGTCAGAGGCGAGCACAGCCTGTGGGCCCCAAGATCGGCCACCCCATCAAAGGGGTCGACCAGTTCCATGTCAGGCAGGCTCAGGGCCATCGCGTTCACGGTGAAGTCGCGCCGGGACAGGTCGTCGGAGATCTCGGTGCTGAAGGCAACGTTTGGCTTGCGCGACTCCGGGTCGTATGCCTCAGCCCGGTGCGTGGTGATCTCACAGGACCGCCCGTTGACCTTCGCGCCGATCGTGCCGAAGCGCTTGCCTTGGGTCCACACCGCGCTGGCCAACGGCCCGACGATTCGCTCGATCTCATCTGGCAGGGCGTCGGTGGTGAAGTCGAGGTCGGTGGTCTCGGACAGCCGTCCGACGATGGCGTCCCGCACCACACCACCCACCAGATAGAGGCGGTGGCCCGCGACCGCGAACGCGTCGGCCAGCACCTTGGTCTCTTCGATCAGCGGCTTGAGGCGGGGCGGAACCACCCGCCGGAGGCTACCGGGATGCCTTTGGGCTTCCGACTCGATGGACAACCGACCGAGCACGATCGCCGCGGCGAGCAGCGCGCACGGTCAGAACGACGTGGCGAGGCCTTCTTGCTGCAACATGAGGCGGAAGTCGTGCGGGTGGGACGCCACCGCCAGAGCATCGCGGAGCCCAACCAAGCCATTCTTGTAGAGGTTGAACAGGCTCTGATCGAAGGTCTGCATGCAGTAGTACTCGCCCTCGGCGGTGACCTCTTCGATCGTGTGCTGAGATTCCGGGTCGATGATCCGATCGAACACTCGGCCGGTCATCACCATGACCTCCGTTGATGGAATTCGTCCGTTGCCATCGGCTCGCTCGAGTAGACGCTGGGATATGACACCGCGCAGCGACGCGGCCAGCGTCATGCGGATCTGCTTCTGCTGGAACGGCGGGAAGAAGTCGACGATCCGGTTGACCGTCTCGGTGGCATTCGTTGTGTGCAACGTCGAGATCACGAGGTGCCCGGTCTCGGCCGCGGCCAGGGCGGCCCACACCGTCTCGGGGTCTCGCATCTCGCCGATGAAGATCACATCGGGGTCCTGTCGGAGCACCCGCTTCATGGCCTGGGCGTAGTCCTTGGTGTCGGTGCCGATCTCGCGCTGGTTCACGATCGACTTCTTGTCGGGGTGGAGCACCTCGATCGGATCCTCGACCGTGACAATGTTGACGGCCTTGGTCTCGTTGATGTGGTCGATCATCGCCGCGACGGTCGTTGTCTTACCTGAACCGGTGGGGCCGGTGACCAGCAGCATGCCTCGCGGCTCGTCGGCCAACCGTCGGATCACTGGGGGCAACCCGAGGGACTCAAAGCTCGGGGTCCCGGGCAGGACCCGCCTGAACACCAACCCAATGCTCCCCCGCTGGCGGAAGACGTTCGCACGGAACCGCCCAAGGCCGGGGACGCTGTGGGCGAAGTCGGCCTCATTCTCAGCCACGAACTCATCAGCGCGGGCTGGCGGAAGGACCTGGAACGCCATGCGTTCACTGTCCTCCGGGGTCACGTAGTCGAACGGCGCCGGGGCCAGGTGGCCGTCTACGCGGACATGGGGCACCGAGCCCACCTTGACGTGGAGGTCAGAACCCCGCTGCTCGACGGTGTACCTCAGCAGTTCATGCAGATCCAGCATGGGGGGATCATCGGCGCGTCCGGACCCCGACCTGAACGGAGACGGGCATCTCGGGCGGCCATGTCCGGAACATCCCCTATGTCGGCGACCTTGAAACGCTGTTCAGGTCACCCCCAGGTGGGCTCGGCGGGCGGCAGTCACGGCCTCCATGCCGATCCCAGCAGAGCGGGAAGGCCGCTCACCCGCATAGGTCGACCCGACCAGCGTGGCCATGCACGCCGCGGACGACTCGGTAAGAGCATCAAGGTCGTAGCCACCCTCCAGGAAAGCGACCCGGCGGCCGGCGGGCGCGTAGGCGATGGAGCGGGCGGTTAACCGGGCGAAGTCGGCGGCCGTCAAGCCCATGTCGGTCAGCGGATCGGCCCGGTGCGCGTCGAAGCCGGCCGACAGCAGCACCCACGTCGGCCCAAATCGCTCCACGACCTGATCGACGACCTGGTCAAAGGCGGCCAAGTAGCCGTCGATGGCCGCGCCTGAGGGCAATGGAACGTGCAATGTGGTACCGGTGCCGGCACCGGTCCCGGTATCACCGGCTTGGCCAGTGCCCGGATACACCCCAACCCCGAACTCGTGAAGCGAGACATAGAGCACGCTGGGGTCCGCGTAGAAGATCGCCTCGGTGCCATTGCCGTGGTGGGCGTCCCAGTCGATGATCACTGGACGCTCACCTTGTGCGGCCAGCGCGGCCGCGCACACCGCGACGTTGTTCATCAGGCAGAAACCCATGGCCTGCGCGGCTGTCGCATGGTGACCCGGTGGACGCACCGCGCAGAACGCGGCGTCGGCCTCCTCCCGTTGCATCCGCTCCACTGCGTCGAGGCCAGCCCCGGCAGCCGTGACCGCCGCCAACCACGAGGCCGGAATCGCCCCGGTGTCGGCGTCGATACGGCCCCCGCCTGATGCACACAACGACTCGAGGCGATCGAGGTGCTCCGCACGATGAACCCGCTCCAACTCTGCTCTTGTCGCCTGACGAGGACTGACCGCGACAACGGCGTCGACGATGTCGGCTCGCTCGATACCAGCCACAACCGCATCGAGCCGCTCCGGTCGCTCCGGATGGAACCGGCCGGCTTGGTGGTCGACAAAGGCCGGATGCGTCTCGAAGAGCAGCGTCACGGGCGGAGGGTACCCACTGCGGCAGTGCGGCCCGCACCCGAGCCTAGGCTCAACGGGATTGTGACGATGACGGCGCCGACGGTTGTGCAGTGGGGTGGGGAGCGAGCCCGCGTGGGCTCGTGGCGTGGCGACGCAGCCATCGGACAGCTCAGCCCGGTCCCGGGCAGCCCGCCGCCTTCAGCGGCGTTCGTTCACCGCTGCGTGGCCACCCTTCGCCAGCAAGGCTTCACCCGCGTGGTCACCGGAGCGCTCACCACGACCGAGCAGGCCGGCTTCCTCAAGGCTGGCTTCGCGGTATCGGAGCACCTCCACCTCCTGGCGCGCGATCTCCGCACCCTCCCCCCCAGCCCCACGGCCCTGCTACGCAAGGCCGCACAGCAAGATCACCCTGAGGTGCTCGAGATCGACACGCTGGCGTTCAGCCCTTTCTGGCGCCTCGACCCGGCTTCGCTCATCGAGGCGGTTCGGGCCACCCCTCACACTCGGTTCCGGGTCGCATGCGATGCCGACGCCGATGGGTCGCCAGCCCCGGGCGGTCGTCTCATCGGGTACGCGATCGTGGGCCGGTCCGGGCGGAGGGGATACCTACAGCGGCTGGCCGTCCGACCCGGGGACGAGTCGCGCGGCGTCGGGCGGGCGCTCATTCTCGACGGCTTGCGTTGGCTTCGGCGCTGGCGTGCCGATGAAGTGCTGGTCAACACTCAACACGAGAACGCGCGCGCGCTGGCCCTATATGAGCAACTCGGGTTCGCCCGCCAGCCATCCGGCCTCACCGTGCTCGGGATCGACCTCTAAATGGAGCGAATCTCACGATTGCTCACGGCCGCAGCGGTCGTCCTGCTCGCGCTGTGCGGAAGTTTCGCCGCCGCAGTCGGGGCGACCCAAGCGCCGACCTCGGCCAGGAGCGCCGCGGGGGCGATCGATTTCGTGTCACAGACCCCATGGCACGTCGGTGACCAGCCCTCAGAACTTCGCGTGCGACTGGGTACTCGGACCGACCCAGCCACTCTTGAGCTTGCGCTCGCCTTCTACCCCCGCATCACCTCCCGCTCTGAGTTCGCCCAGACGCTGGAGGGTCGGGTGCAGCGGGCCGCGCTGAACCTCCAGCGGTTCCCGTTGGTCGACTTGGTCGCCGATCCCACCGGCGTCATCACGGTTCCGCTCTCGCCACCGGTCACGCGTCAGGGTGTTTATCCAATCAGGGTCGAGCTGCGCGACCCGAGCTCTGGCGACGTCATCGACGCGTTGACGACCTACCTCGTGCACATCCCCGCGCCAATCGAGGGCGACCGCCTTGGTGTCGGACTCACCGTGCCCTTCGCCGCGCCAGCGGCCACGCTTCCCGACGGCTCATTCCAACTTGATGCCGGCCAGCAGAATCGCTTGGCTGGCCTCGCCGCCACCATCGCCGCAGCCTCGATCCCGTTCACGGTCGTCGCTCGCGGTGAAACCCTCGACGCCCTCGGCAACACCGCGGACGCGACCGGCACGAACACCCTGACAGCCCTCGCCGGGGCGACCTCAGGGCGGGTGTTCGTCCCGCAGCACTATGTCGGAACGCGCCTCCCCGCGCTCTTGAGAGGTGACCTCTCCTCGGAGGCCGACACCCAGGCGCAGCGAGCCGCCGCGGCCGTGAGCTCCCGGCTGCCAACCGCACAACTGGCCGCCGACACCTGGATCAGCGATATCGCCCTCGACCGAGAGGCGCTGGCCTACCTCCGCGGGCGGGGCATCACGAACGTGGTCGTCCCCGAGACGACCTTCGAGCCACTCGACCTGCCGATCACGCTCACCCAAACCTTTGCCGTCAGGACCGACGCGGGTCGACTAACAGCGGCCGCCTCAGACGCTGGTCTTCGCGGTCACTTCGTTTCGTCGGTGGCGCCTGCCCTTGCCGCCCACCAACTTCTCGCCGACCTCTCGGTGCTCTACTTCGATCGGCCCGGCCTGAGCCGCGGCGTCGCCGTCGTACCGCCGGACAGCTGGGAGGCTGACCCGGCGATGCTACGCCCGCTTCTTGATGGGCTGGCGTCGAGCCCCATCCTCCAGTCGCAGACCTCAACCACGTTCTTCAACCAGACGCCGGTTCTCGAGACGAACGGCGAACCCGATCTTCGGTCCCTCGCCGATCTCCCGGCCGAGCGGCTCGTCTTCGACCCCAGCCGGGTCCGCGCCGCGAGGAATCGGATCGACTCGTTGGTGTCGGTGCTGACGCCGTTCAACCCGATCATCGAACGCCTCGATCGGACGCTCCTGACCTCGGAGTCCGCGGTCCTGCGACCGACCCAGCGAACTGCGCTGCTGACGGGAACGGATCGCCAGATCGACGCGGTGCTGGCTCAGATCAGGATGCCGGCGAAACGGTCGATCACGCTGACGGCGAGAGAGGGCGAGATCCCCGTAAGCATCGGATCTGACATCCCCCATCCGATCCGAGCGACGATCCGACTCCGCAGCGGCACCCTCGGTTTCCCAGACGGCGACAGCATCCCGGTGGAACTGACGCGGAGCAACCTGACGCAGCTGGTAAAGGTTCGAGCCAACACCTCGGGATCGTTCCCCCTCCGGGTCCAGTTGGTGTCTCCCGACGGCAACCTGGTGCTGGGCGAAACCAGGGTCACGGTCCGATCGACCGCGGTCTCCGGTGTCGGCGTGGCCTTAACCGCGGGAGCGTTCATCTTCCTTGCGTTGTGGTGGGCGCGGCATCTGAGGGGCCAGCGCTCCAAGCGTCTGGTCCCGACGTGACCGACGGAGCCAATCCGGGGCAACCCGCCAGCGAGGAATCGATCGGTCGGCGCACCGTGGTCATGGCCACCGGCACTCTGCTGTCGAGGGTCACGGGATTCGGGAAGTTCTTCGCACTGGCCTACGCGCTGGGCGCCACCAACCTCTCCGGCACCTACCAGCTGGCCAACAACACGCCGAACATCATCTACGAGCTCGTGCTCGGCGGCGTGCTCTCCGGCGTGCTCGTGGCGGTCTTCGTTGACTACCTCACCACCCGCTCCGACGAGGAAGCTTGGGCAGGCATCAACGCAGTCATCAGCTTGGCCACCGTGGTGGCTGGCGTCATGTCGCTGCTGTTTGTCGTCGTCGCGCCTTGGTTTATCCGGTTGTACACGCTGCGCGCCGAAGCCGGCCTTGCAGACGATCAGCTGGCGGTGGCGACCACGCTGCTGCGGCTCTTCGCTCCCCAGGTCTTCTTCTATGGCCTGATCAGCCTGTCGACCGCGCTCCTCAACGCCAAACGACGCTTCGCCGCGCCGATGTGGGCACCAATCGTGAACAACCTCGTGACGATCGGCGTGCTCGTGGCCTACCCCATCATGTCGAGCTCTGACACGTTGGCGGCCGCTCGAGGCGATCGGGCCGCCCTGTTGTTGCTCGGGCTTGGAACGACGGCCGGGGTCGTCGCCCAAGCTTTCGCCCAGATGCCGTTAAGGCTCATGCGTGCCCAGGTGCGGTGGCGGTGGGATCCGAAGCATCCGGCGGTCCGCACGATCGTCCGGCTCTCGGGTTGGACGATCGCGTTCGTGGCGGCCAACCAGGTCGCCCTGTTCGTGGTGTTCTTCTTGGCCAACAGCAAGCCGTCCGACGTTGCGGTCTACAACTTCGCCTACACGATCTTCCTCTTGCCGCACGGGGTAATCGCGGTATCTGTCATGACTGCGGTCGCACCGGAGATCTCCGCCCGGTGGAGCCTCGATGACCTTCCCGGTGTGCGCCATCAGATTTCCATCGGCGTGCGCACCATTGTGGCAGTGACCGCTCCCGCCGCGGTGGGCTATGTGCTGCTGGCTCGGCCAATCACTTCGATCCTGCTCGAACATGGCCAGTTGGGCGGCGACGACGCTGGCTCCATCGCTCGCGTCCTGCTCATCATGGCCATCGGCCTGCCCGCGTTCTCTGTGTTCCTCCTGATGACCAGGGTGTATCAATCCATCCAGGAGACGCGGGTCCTGTTCTGGATCTATGTCGTCGAGAACGCGGTCAACGTGGTGTTCGCCTTCGCGCTGTACCCACGCTTCGGCGTCGAGGGTCTGGCCGCGGCCTTCGCCATCGCCTACTGGGTTGGTACGGCCGCCTGCTTTGTCGAACTTCGCCGCCGACTCGGTCGCCTCGAGGGTCGGACCATGGTCGAGTCCGCCATCCGCGTTGCCGGGGCGTCGCTCGCCATGAGCGCGGCGGTCGGTCTCATCGCGCTCGGCGTGGGAGGAGACGTCGGCGTCGCCGCCCTCATCAGAGTCATCGCCGGCGTGGTGGTCGGTGTTAGCGTCTACCTCGGCGCCGCCCGCGTCTTGGGCGTGGCGGAGTTAAACCTTCTGCTGCCGACTCGGAGGCACAACTGATGGTGGTCTCGTGGCTCATGAAGGTCGTGATCGGGCTTGCCGTCCTTGGCGTGCTCGTCGTTGACCTCGGATCCCCACTCGTGATGCGGGCTCAGGCCGACGATGCGGCACACGAGGTCGCCAACGAAGCCGCTCTCGTTATCGGGCCGGCCCTGCGGGACACAAAGGGAATGAAGGAGCGCTGCGAAGAGGTGGCTTTGGCGAAAAGCGTCAGCGTGATCGATTGCTCAGTCACCCTCGGCAAAGTGCATGTGACCGTCGAAAAGGAAGCCATTTCGCTGGTGCTGCACCGGCTACCTCCGCTGAAATCGTGGTACACAGCGCAAGTGTCGGCCACCGCCGATCCGAAGTGAAAGTAAGGAACGAACCCGACCATGACCATTCGCATCGTCACCGACAGCGCCTGTGATCTGCCCCCCGACCTTGAGGAGAAGCACAAGATCCACATCGTGGCACTCAGCGTCCGGTTCGGCGCTGATGAGTTCGTCGACCGGAAAGATCTAACCCCTGGCCAGTTCTGGTCGAAGGTCAAGGCCTCGGCCGAGCTCCCCGAGACGGCTGCCCCGTCGCCCGGCGCGTTCCTCCAGGCTTTTGAGGCCGCGGCCGACGACGGCTGCGATGGCGTGGTGTGCATCAACCTCTCATCAGATCTATCGGCCACGATGCAGTCCGCCCAACAGGCGGCCAAGGACTTCGATCGCATTCCCGTCGCCATCGTCGACTCTCGATCGCTGACGATGGGCCAGGGCCTCATGTGTCTCGCCGCGGCCGAGGCCGCCGAGTCGGGCAAGTCGATCGACGAGGTGGTGGCCATTGTCGAAAGCCTGCGCACGCGGGTCAAGGTGTTCGCCGCGCTCGACACCCTCGACAACCTGAAGAAGGGCGGCCGCATCGGCGGAGCCCAGGCCTTCCTCGGATCGATGCTCTCGATCAAGCCGATCATTGAAGTCAGCAGCGGCAAGGTCGAATCTGAGTCGAAGCAGCGCACCCGGTCCCGATCGTTGAAGTACCTGGCCGACAAAGTGGGCGAGTTCGACAACGTCGAACAACTGGCGGTCATGCACGGCGACGCGCCCGACATCGAGGAGTTCCTGTCGATGCTTTCAGGCATCTATCCACGTGACGACATCATCGTGGGCGACCTCGGCGCGGTCATCGGCACCCATGGCGGTCCGCGCACGATGGGGATCACGTTCTTCACCAAGGAGTAGAGGCTGCGTCGCTGTCGAGCCGGGTAGGTTGACGGCGCCGTGTCCACCGCCCAATCCCAACCGAGCGATGCGGTCGATCGCGTGCTGCACGGCCGGTATCGACTGGTTCGCCCCATCGCGACCGGCGGCATGGCCGAGGTTTGGGAGGGCCACGACGATGTCCTCGCCCGGTCGGTCGCGGTCAAGATGCTCCTCCCCCGCTTGGCCGCGGACGAAGCCGTCCGGGAGCGGTTCCGGCGGGAAGCCATTGCCGCGGCGCGTCTGTCGCATCCCTATGTGGTGGCGATCTTCGACACCGGCCTCGAAGGCGAACAGCCGTTCATCGTGATGGAACTGGTCGCGGGCAAAACTCTCAGACAGCGGATGGACGCCGGCCCGCTCCGGACGGGCATGGCCGTGGCGATCACCGACCAGGTCGCGCAGGGGCTCTCCCACGCCCATGCGGCCGGGTTGGTGCACCGCGATATCAAGCCCGGCAACATTCTCCTGGCCGACGACCCCGGCGGGCTGCATGTCAAGGTGACCGACTTCGGCATTGCTCGAGCGACCGTCGAAGATGCCCACCTCGGTGACACCGACCTGACCGACCCGGGCACCGTCATGGGCACCATGAAATACATCGCCCCTGAGCTGGTTGAAGGCGGCGCGGCCGACGCCCGTTCCGATGTCTTCTCGCTCGGGGTGGTGCTCTATGAGATGTTGACCGGTCGCGTTCCTTTCGAGGGGGCCACCCCGCTCGCGAACCCCGTCGCCCGGCTCGAGTCAGGCCCTCCCCGACCAAGAAAGGTCCGGGCTGGCGTTTCCCGTTTCCTCGATGCAATCACCATGCGCCGTCT
>JBPCMH010000155.1:0-2998 GCA_051002495.1 Acidimicrobiales bacterium | reverse complement strand
TTGGCGGGACGTCTGAGGTCGGTGGCTTCGGCGACCCTGTCGGCCAACGTGAATGACTCAAGATGGTCACGCATGTGCGCCCCGACATCGGCCCAGACCGACAGCAGCACGCAATGGCCCTCGTGGTCACACGCGCCGTCGGTATGGGGTTGACCGAAGTCGCCGACGGAGATCGGGCCGTCGACCGCGCTGACGATTTGGGCGAGGGTGATCTCCTCGGGGCCGAGGGCCAGAACATAACCACCACCTACCCCCCGCTTTGATCGAACGAGGCCAGCACCCTTCACGGCGAGCAGGATCTGCTCGAGGTATGGCTGGGGGAGCCCGGTGCGCTCTGCGATGTCGCGCACAGACGTCGGTGTTCCCTCTTTCATGTGGAGCGCGAGGGACAGCAGCGCCCGGCTGGCGTAGTCGCCACGGGTGGAAACCTTCACATTGCCATCGTAGAGGCGGCAACCACCCGCGGTTCAGACCGATGCCTGGGCTACCGTGACGATGTGGTCGAGACGGATCGTGCGGAGGAAATCGAACAGCGTCTGGCCGAGGTGGATGCCCTGCGTCGTCGGGTCGTCAATGTGATCCCACATGCGCTGCGTACGCCGATCACGACCCTCGGTGGTCTGGCCATGGCGTTGTCGAGTGCCACCGAACAACAGGTGCGCGAGGAGATTGCACCGGCGCTGCAACGGTTGGCGATGCAGGCGGAGAGTTTGCTTGACGACATGCTGATCGCCGCGGGGATGTCCACCGCTCTGCCGACGGAGCGGCCGGTGCCAACCGCGGTCATCCCGGTCGCCGAGGAGGTCTGGGTTTCGCTCGGAGGCGAACCGCCGCTGGTTTTCACCGGCGATCGGACCTCGACGGCGTCACTCCCACCTGGGGTGCTGTTCAAGGTGCTCGTGCACGTGCTGGACAACTCCATCAAGTACGGAGAGCCTCCGCACGGCCTCTCGGTTGAGGCCGCAGACGGAGGAACACTGATCCAGGTCACGGACCGCGGAGAGGTGACCCAAGCCGACTTGACCTCGGCCGTCGAGCCCTTCTTCCGGGGGGAGCGGGCGGTCATCGCCGCACCCGGCCTCGGGGTCGGTCTGGCCGTCGTCGCCGCCCTGCTTGATCAGGTCGGGGGCCATGTCGCGATCGAATCCAGCGGTCAGGGCACCACGGTGACGCTGCAGGTTCCCCGCACATGAGCAGGGGCCTGCGGGTCGTCATCGCCGATGACGAGCCAGACGTCAGGCTGCTCCTCCGACTGCAGTTGTCCGGAGTGCCCGGCATCGAAGTGGTCGGTGAGGCAGGCGACGGGGTGGAGGCGCTTGAGCTCTGCGAAGAGCTGCGGCCCGACGCTGTTGTCATGGACCTGCTGATGCCCAGGATGATGGGCATTGAGGCCATTGAACGCCTCCAGAATGTGCAGCCCGATGTTGGTGTGGTCGCTTACACCGCAACTGCTGGCGACTATGTCCGTAACGAGATGCAACGGCTGGGCGTCACCCTGTTGCTGAAGAGCGGCGAAGTGGACCACCTGGTCGAGGCGCTTCGCCAATGCGCTGGCGACTCCGCGTCCGAATGACGCCATCGGACACCCCCACGCTGCCCGCATACGGCGGCGCGTGCATCAGCAACGTGGTCCCCGCGCTGTTCGACCGGCGATCGGCTCTCCCTGCGTGGCTGCCGCCCGAGCTGAGCAAGGCCGAACAAGTTGTGCTTCTGGTGCTCGATGGGTTGGGCTGGAACCAGTTGCAGGACCGACTCGAGGTGGCCCCGACGTTGGGAGGAATGGCCGGCGGGTTGGCAACGTCGGTGGCACCGACAACGACGGCCGTGGCGCTCACCTCGATCGCCACCGGTGCCACGCCGGGCGAACACGGCATCGTTGGCTACCGCATGAAGACCTCGAAGGGTGTGTTGAACCTGCTCCGGTGGTCGATCGACGACTCGGACGCGTCGGAGACGGTCCCGCCCGCGTCGCTCCGGCGCGTTTTGCCGTTCCGTGGTCTCCCCGTGCCCCTGGTCACCCGGTCCGAGTTCGCTCGCTCTGGCTTCACGTCCACGGTGTTCGATGGGGCGGCGTTCGTCGGCTGGAGGTCGGCCTCGAGCATCGCGGTGGAAGTCGGTCGCGCTCTCGCGGCCGGCAACGACCTCGTCTACGCCTATTACGACGGCATCGACAAGATCGCTCATGCCCATGGGCTGGGCGATCACTACGCGGCCGAGCTTCGGTCGGCCGATCGCCTGGTCGCGGATCTCATCGACGGCCTACCGCCCAAGGCCGCGCTGGTGGTCACCAGCGACCACGGACAGGTCGACGTTGGAGATCGGCTGATCTCGGTGGCCCCTGCGGTCGACGATCTGGTCAGCATCTACTCCGGCGAGGGTCGATTCCTGTGGCTCGACGCGCTGGATGACGTAGACGGACTAGCCAAGGTGGCCAACGACGAACACGGCGACCATGCCTGGGTGCGGACCTATGACGACATGGTGACCGAAGGTTGGTTCGGTTCGCGGCCGGACGCCGAGGTCCGCCAACGGCTGGGCGACGTGGCGCTTGTGGCCCGCGATGAGGTTGCCTTCATCCCGCCGGGCGAGGCACCGTCGGGGCTGGTCGCTCGCCACGGTTCGCTGACCGAGGCCGAGATGCTCGTGCCAGTCGTCGCCGCTTGGAGATAGCCTTGGGTCAGATGGCGGGTCAGGAAGTTGCGGTCGGGTCGGTCATGACCCGGTTGCGGCCGGATGCCTTTGCCGCGTCGAGTGCAGATTCGGCCCGACGGAGCTGATCCTCGAGATCCGCGCCATCGCCGTCGGCGCACCCGGCGCTCATGGTGACGAGGGCCTCGCCGCCCGGCACGCTTATGGGCGTGTCGGCGATCAGGCGCCGCACTCGATCGGCGAGCGTCCACGCCCCGCCCAGTTCGGTCGCGGGGAGCAACAGGAGGAACTCTTCGCCTCCCCAACGACCCGCCAAGTCGTCGGTCCGGAGGCAGGAGTTGAGACGGCG
>JBPCMH010000154.1:0-3388 GCA_051002495.1 Acidimicrobiales bacterium | reverse complement strand
TGCAACAACACGTCGGCGTCGCTGGCCTCCTCCAGGGTGGAGCGGAACGCCTCAATCAGTTGGTGCGGCAACTGCCGGACGAAGCCGACCGTGTCGACCAACGTATACGGACGACCGTCGGAGGTTTCGGTGCGCCGGACCGTCGGGTCCAGGGTGGCGAAGAGCTGATCTTGCACCAGCACACCGGCTCCGGTCAGCCGGTTGAGCAGCGAGGACTTGCCGGCGTTGGTGTAGCCGACGATCGCAACGCTGGACACCTGAGCGTCCTTGCGCGACGAACGCTTGGTGTCGCGGGTGACCTTCATCGAGGCGATGTCGCGGCGCAGTTTGGCGATCCGGGTGTTGATCCGGCGGCGGTCCAGCTCGATCTTGGTCTCACCGGGGCCGCGCGAGCCGATGCCCTCACCGCCGGCGACCCGTCCACCAGCCTGACGGGACATCGATTCACCCCAGCCGCGCAGGCGTGGCAGCAGGTATTGGAGCTGCGCGAGCTCGACCTGCACGCGGCCTTCACGGGACTTGGCGTGTTGGGCGAAAATGTCGAGGATCAACGCGGTCCGGTCGATCACTTTGACCTTGACCACGTCCTCCAGCGCGCGGCGTTGGGAGGGTGCGAGTTCGTCGTCGCAGACCACCGTGTCGGCGCCTTCGGCTTGGACGATGTCCCGCAGTTCTTGGGCTTTGCCAGAGCCGAGGTATGTCGCCGGGTCGGGTTTGGGGCGACGCTGCATCACTGCTGCGGCGACCGTTGACCCGGCCGTTTCCGCGAGGGCGGACAACTCGTGCAGGGAGTTCTCGGCGTCTTGCGCGGTGCCAGTCATCCAGAGCCCGGCCAGCACAACCCGTTCCAGGCGAAGTTGCCGATATTCGACTTCGGTGACGTCTTGGAGTTCGGTGGAGAGGCCAACGACGCGTCGAAGCGCTTCGCGTTCCTCACGGTCGAACTGTTCACCATCGAAGGATGTGTCGGTCGACGTCGAAGCATCGGTTGAGTGATGCGTATGTGCGGTCATGTTCTCCTCTGGTCCGCGGCAAGCGTCTCATCTGTCAACGTCGGCGGCCACTGATTTCCTCCCAGTGCCGCCATGCCGTCAACGTCTGCCGCCACGGACCACACCGACGTTCGGCCGCGGTGGCCATGAGCCAGGGCCGACGTTCCACCCGGATTCGCGAGCCACGCCATAGAATCGGCGGCGATGGCCACCGATCCCTTGCATCCCTCCGGAGGCGACCACTACTTCACCGCCGAGCCCCTCTCGCCGGCAGACGTGCGCACCCAGCGCGTCACCTTGGCCGGCAGCGACGTCGAGGTGTGGACCGCCTCGGGGGTCTTCTCCGCCGACAGCCTCGACAAGGGCACGGCGATACTGCTCAAGAGCGTCCCTGCGCCGCCCGCTCACGGCGTTTTCGCCGACATCGGCTGCGGCTGGGGTCCGATCGCCTTGACCATGGCGAAGTTGTCACCGGAGGCCGAGATCTATGCCGTCGATGTCAACGAACGGGCGTTGGACCTGACCCGCCGCAACGCCATGGCCCACGGCGCCGGTGGCATTCACACCGCTCGGCCCGAGGATGTTTCCGGCGACGTCGCGTTCGACCTCATCTGGTCCAACCCGCCGATCCGGATCGGCAAGCAGGCTTTGCACGAGTTGCTGCTGACCTGGCTGCCGCGATTGGCCCCCGACGGGACGGCATACCTCGTGGTCAGCAAGAACCTCGGCGCTGACTCATTGCAGACCTGGCTGGCCGGGCAAGACCCGCGCTGGGATGTCGAGCGCTACGCCTCCGACAAGGGCTTTCGCGTCCTGCGCGTCCACCTCCCCGCCACCACTCCCGCTGCCTGAGCGCCTGAGGATCGCCAGCCTGCCGCCGCGCACGACTCTGGCCACTCCCTCCCCCTGCCGCCGCGCACGACCCTCGCCACTCCCTACCCTGCCGCCGCGCACGACTCTGGCCACTCCCTACCCTGCCGCCGCGTACGACCCTCGCCACTCCCTCCCCCTGCCGCCGCGCACGACTCCTGCCCCCTCCGGATGCGGCAGGAGTCTGCACATGCGGCAGAAGACACCATCACTATCCACAGATTCCTCGACTCAGCCCCGTTCACTGAGGTCCCACCTCAGCATGGAGCAATGGACTTGCACCTCGCAGCGTTGGGCCGCCTGCGCGACACCTCAGTGTTCACGGCCCGGGAGGCGATCGAGCACGGACTCAGCGCGGATGACATCAACGCCTACTGCCGCCAGCGCAGCGTCATTCGCCTTGGCCGAGGCACGTATCTCGAGGCCGACGTGTGGCAGCAGGCCGATGAGCCGCGCCGTCATGTGTTGATGACATCTGCCCACGTCCTGCGGGTCGGGTCGGAGCTGCGCGGCGGCCTGGCCTTGAGCCACACCAGCGCAGCCGCATGGTGGAAGTTGCCCCTGCTCAGCGTCCCCACCCGGGGACACATGACCCGAACCCATGACGGTCCCGGCCACGCCCGCACACGCTTCACCGTCCACCAGCGCTACGGCCCAGAACAATGCTCATCGGCCACAGACCGCCGGGGAGCAGCGAGTCAAGGGGTAATCGACATGAAGCGGGAGGGCCCGCCTGGGCCGCAGCGTCCCCTGGCCGCTATGGCTCCAGCTACCTCCACACCGCAGCGCGCCCTGGCCGCTATGGCTCCAGCCGTGCATAGTGCGGTCGTTCCAAGCGTGACGCCGGTCGTTTCTCCGGCGTTGGCCGCTCTGGGCGTAGCCCACCTAGAAGGTTTTGTGCCCGGCGTGGTCGCTCTCGACGCCGCACTTCGCCGGGAACTCGCCACCCGGGCCGAGATCGACGAGTGGCTGGGCTCACTGGGACACTGGCCGGGGTTGCGCCTCATGCGCCGGGCCGCCGCTGCGGCCGATGCCCGCTCTGAATCGCCCTTGGAAACCCGCGCTCGGCTGGTCCTATCGTCATTGGGGTTTTGCCCTCGTCTCCAGGTCACCCTGCGCACCGCCGATGGGTCATTCGTCGCGCGCGTGGACATGCTGCTCGAAGAGTTGGGCGTGGTCGTGGAGGTCGACGGACGGGTGAAGTATGCCGACAGGTCCTCAACCGAGGTCGTTCTGTCAGAGAAACGTCGCGAGAGCGCGATCGTCGACCTCGGGTATGCCGTTCTGAGGGTCGAGCACCATCACCTCGATGATCTACCCGGACTCGACGAGCGAATACAGGCTGCAGCCCGTCGATCCCAACCCTGGCGCGCACGCTTCAGATGAGCCCTCGTCCCACTGCTGCCGCGCTGCGAGACTTCTGCCGCGCCCGGAGGCGGCAGGAGACGACTACCGCGGCAGGAGACGAACGGACCCTAGGCGTTGGGTGCGTTGGGTGCGTCGGGTGCGTCGGGTGCGTCAGATGC
>JBPCMH010000153.1:0-9558 GCA_051002495.1 Acidimicrobiales bacterium | reverse complement strand
CGGCAGGATCTCGATGTCACCGACGGTGCCGCCCACCTCGGTGATGACAACGTCGACATCGTCGACGGCCAGCCGCTTGATGCGTTCCTTGATTTCGTTCGTGATGTGGGGCACGACCTGAACGGTCTTGCCCAGGTAGTCGCCCTTGCGCTCCTTGGCGATCACCGTCGAATAGATCGCTCCGGTCGTCGCGTTGGAGTCGCGCATGAGCTGCTCGTCGATGAAGCGCTCGTAGTGACCCAGGTCGAGGTCGGTCTCACCACCGTCTTCGGTGACAAACACCTCGCCGTGTTCGAACGGGTTCATGGTGCCCGGATCGACGTTGATATAGGGGTCGAGCTTCTGCATGGTGACCCGAAGGCCACGTGCTTTGAGGAGCCGACCGAGAGCCGCGGCGGTGATGCCCTTCCCGAGGGAACTGGCCACCCCACCCGTCACGAATATGTGTTTCGCCACGGGCCGTCACGGTACCGCAGATCACCTGCGACTCAGGTGGACCCCCGCCTGACCAGGGAAATCTCCCGGAGCACGACCGCATTCGACTCCGTCGCGGCCACCGCGGCCCTGACCCCGGACGGATGCACGGCTTGAACGCCGCCGTCGACGGCGGCGGCCAGCACATGCAGGCCACCCCCTTCCGGCAGGTAGGAGACGAGGGAATCTCCGGTGTCGACCGCGACCGATTGTCCATCGCCGATGACCCCGACCACCGCTCCGTCCCCCAAAACGACCTCGTCCTGGGTGACGAGGCTGCGCACCACGGCGACCCGACCTTCTGAGGTGAGGCGAGTGAAAGCGAGTCGGTTGGCGTCCACGAATTCGGGGTTGCGCGCCTGGTCGTCGCGCTGACCCAGCGGTGAAGTCTTCCCTGTGGTGAGGTCGACGGAGACGAGGTAGGTGTGCGTCTTCCCGAAGGTGTCACGCTCGACCGCGGTGACAATGGCGCGTTTCCCGCCCGGCGCAACCGACATGCCAAAGCCATCTCCGAATGTCACCGGAGGGTCGAGCGCGATCGATCCGCGCACTTCGCCGGTGACGTTGACTACCGCGAGGCCGCCGGTGGGGATCGGTCCCTCAGCCACTAACAGCGCGGTGCCAGCCTGGAACCACGCAACGTCAACCACGTTCCCGCCCCGGGGTGTGATGCGCCGCACCTGACCCTCTGAAGCCAAACCCACCGCACCAGCGGTAATGACCGCGAGCTTGCTGCCGTCCGGGCTGTACCAGGCCTTTGCCGGACCGGCGACGAGCTTGGCGTCTGCACCGAACGGTGGCGGCGTCGCGGGACCGAGGCCCGTGATCTCGGGCTTGCCCCCTTGCAGCACAAACGCGGAGACCACACCGACCACGATGACGGCGATCAACGCGATCCCGATCACCTTTGGGATGATGTGCCGCGCCGCCTCGGCTGGGTCGTCGTGTTCCTGCATGGGCTCCTGACGCTAGCCTCGCCCAGCGTGCTCAGCGGCGTCACTGAGGACGGTACGAAGGTTCGAATCAGCGCAGGCGATGTTGGGCTCCGACGAGCAGAACTCGAGGGCCGTATGTCGCGCCTTCGCTCTGGCAACGGCAGCGGCCTCAGCGGGCTGGCGGACTCCTGGTCGAAGACCCATCCGGGCCAGCGACTGGCCCCCATCACGCTGCAGCGCAAACGGCAACGCATCATCGACAGCCGACCGGTCGGGTCACCCACCTACACCGTCATCGTCATCCTGCAGGTGGCGCTGATGGCTGCTGCCGGTTTCGCCGTGACCGGGCGGGCGCCCCGCGTGATCGGCGCAACAGTGTTCGTGCTCTATTTCGAGTGGATGGTTGTGGCCATGTCGTATGGCAAGGTCGACCACGACCGGGCGCTGTTGACCGGAGCCGTCGCGCTTCATGCGGTCACGATCCTGACGATCACAATCTTCTTTCTGCCCCATCTGGTGTGCCTGCTGGCGTACGCGCCACTGGAGAGGCTCCGACTTCCGGGATGGCCGTCCGCGCCACCAACCACGCGAGATATGGGAGCAGGACCCCCAGCATCATCGCCGGTATCGCCACTCCAGAGTCGTTGAGCGCAAAGCCGAGAAGGCCGGCGACGAGCGCGCCGATCAAGCCGGCCCTGGTGCCGGGGAACCGCTCGATCACTCCACGAAGGAAGCCCTGCGGGCGCCAGACCAGGAACGCTAGGAACGCCAGCGTGATCGGGATCGCGTAGGTCCAAATGGAAGACGTGAGGATGGACACGTTCGCCGCGGCCTTACGTTCGATCGTGGTCAGCAGGCCCCCGCCCTCGCTAGCCAGCGTCCGGCTCACCAATCGCCCAAGATGCGTGCGCACCTCCGGGGGTCGGGCCAAGTCGAGCGCGGCGAAGAGTGCCAGCACAACCGCGGTCCCGCCGCCGATGGCCGCGGCCCGGCGCCATCCAATCTGCACCCCGGCCAGCAACAGGATGGTGACAGTGAACGCAGGCACATCGGTCAGAACTCCCCCGACGTCTGAGCCGAACGAGGGAAGCCCAGCCACGACGAGGGCAATGACGAGAACAGCGATGCCGGCGAGCAGCCAACGACTGCCGAATCCCGGCCGGTCGCCCCTTCTCGCCGCCATTCCCCAGGCACCGGCTACCACGAGGATGGCCGTGACTGACACGAGAGCACTAGCCAAGTTGCCAAAACCGGCGAACCGGCCCGCAACGATCGGCGAGTAGCCGAAGACGGTGTTCAGCTGGAGCGCTCCCCCGCTTACCACGTCACCCACCAGGACCAACAGACTCAGCCCGAGCAGCAACACCGGGGGCCGCTGAGGGTCACCTGAACCGACCACCGTGGCCGCCACAGCCAGCGCCGCAGCCGCGGCGAACAGCGCGACGAGGTAGACGATCGGCGCGAGTCGGTAGTACGGGAAGAGCCCGCTGAGGAAGGCCAGCGGCGGAAAAGCCAACACCATGAGGCTGAGGGGACCGGCCAGGTGCAGAAGCGATCGTCGGTGCCGGCTGAAAGCGATGGCCGCCAAGGCGTACACAAGCAGTTGAAAGATGATGAAAATCGCGGTGACCAGTCCGGTGACGCGGTCGCGATAGGTCGCCCGCTCGTTGGCTTCGGCCAGCGACTCCACGGTTCCCGACGAGAAGGTGTCGCCCCCTCCAGAGCTCATGAGCGCACCGGTCATCGCTACCGGCACATCGAGGCCCAGCGCGGCCAGCACCGTCGGCCAGACATCGGGGAGGGTCACATAGCCGTCGCGTCGAGTGGTGGCACTTCGGAGCTGGCCCGGCTCAACGTTCGGACCGGCCATCGCCGACACCAGCAGTTGGCTGGTTCCCCGCGGCGGGGCCGGGGACGTGACGATGACCAGGTCTTTGCTGAGATCGATGCGATCGAGCAACCGAGCCAAGATTGCGTCAAAGCGATTGAGCGCATCGAGCCGAAACTGCTGTGCGGTCTTTGGTGTCGCCACCGCCCGGAACGCGTCAGCTCGCTCGAGGTCGCTGGCCTCGACAAGCACGACGTCGGCCGACCTCCAGGCCGCCTCGAATGACGCCACAACGGCGTCAGCGTCGAGCACCACGCCAAAAGGCGCCGCCGGATCAGACCGGAGTAAGCGCTGGTCAACCCGACCCTCGACGCGACCAACCCGGTCAACCAATGCCAGGGCCAGATGCCGCTGCAGCACGCTCTCGTCTTCGGCTTCAGTCAGGTCGGCGTTTCCGATGACGGCCGCCCTCCGACCTCCTGCCCGCAGAGCCTCGCCCAGGCTGCCAGGGACCGTCTCGTACAGCAGCCGTTCGTTGGCTCGCTCCAGGGCCGCCATTCCGATGTGCACCACCTCGGCATCCCCGGCGTCGGTCCCCATCCGCCGCTCAAAGATGTCAGCGGCATCGGCACCGGCGAAGCGTTCATCGACGCCGAAGGCCAGGCCCGCGTCGCCTTCGCGCATCCACGGCCGCAGCCGCATCGCACTGGCGGAAATCAACGTGGCCCGGTTGCCCGCGCCGATGCTGGCGTACCCCTCGCCAAGGCTCGTGACCGCACCGATCGTCCGAGGTGAGAGCGAAGCAACGGCACTCTTCCGGAGGAGCCCGTCGAGCGCCGGTGGGGTGTCCTGTGCCAGATCAACCCACGTCAGCCGGGGCAGCGACACGATCAATACCTTGCGGGCTTTGGGCACAGCCGCGCCCGCGGGCAACGCGAGACCCATGACGGTGGTCATGGCCGTTGCAATGACGACGGCCACCCTCACAATAACCCGGTTGATCGGTGACCTCTTCATGACGACAGCACCGAACGGTAGATGGCCTCGATGTCGCGAACCAGCCGTTCGTCTCCGAGCAGCGCATCGCGTCGTGTTTTTCCAGCGCGACCCATCGCCTCGGCCTCGGCGGGGTCGTCCAAGAGTGCCCTGATCGCAGCAGCCAGAGCGTCGACATCACCGATGGGGACGACCCGGCCCGTCTCGCCGTCGACCACCAGTTCGGGGGCAAAGCCGACAGGCGTGGTCACAACCGGCCGGCCGAGGGCAAGCGCTTCGGAAAGCACGAGCGGGCCAGACTCCCAGATCGAGGTGACGGCCACAACGTCGGCCGCAGCCAACTCGTCGGCCGGGTTGGCGCGAGCGCCGACCAAGTGCACGCGCTCGGAAACGCCACACGCCGACGCCAGCGCGTTGAGCTCAGCCCGTAACGGACCCTCGCCGATCACCACGGTATGGACCTTCGACAAGCGCGCCGTCGCATGGATGAGCGTGGCCAAGTCCTTCTGCGGGTGCAGGCGGGCCACCGCGACGACCAGCTGGTCGTGGCCGGAGAGCCCAAGGCGGGCCCTGACATCCGCGGCTGCTTCGTGCGGCATGGGGGTCGGACCGGCCGGTCGGACAACGGAGACACCTGGCCGATCGCCAAACCGTTCGACGATCCCTTCGCTCACCGCGATGGTTGCCGCCGCCCTGGCCGGCAAGCGCGCCTCTATCGCTCGCAGGAGCGGAGCAGCCACGCCAGCCGCTTCAGCAAGGACCAGGTTGTGAACAGTGACCACGAGGCGAGCGGGGTTGGGCGGTGCCAGCCAACCCGGCTTCAGACCGTGGGCGTGAATGATGTCGAACTCGGCAGCCAACGCCTGCAGCCGACGGCGGCTGGCCAGCAACGCTCCGGCGCTGAACCCGGCGGGAATGGGCACGTCGTGATCAAGCGCAACGATGCCATCCAACACCCCAGCGGGGCCGGCCGTGTGTACTGTCCAGCCCCATTCACGGAGCCGTTTGGTCACTACGCCGACATGCTGACGGATTCCACCGGTCGAAGGACCCAGCAGCTGCAGCACCCGCTCAGCCATCGGTATGAGGGCGCGACGACAGTGCCAAGGTGATGGTGCGAAGCGGTAGGCCCCCGGCGAGGCGCTGCACCGGGAGATACAGCGCCAGCCCAGCGACGCCGCTTACCACGATGGTGGCCAAGGCAGCAGGCTTGGTGGCAGACGACATCGATCGTTCGACCATGACCATGGTGGCGAGGGCAACCGCCGCCCCGAGCGCCTCGGCACACAGCGGTCGAAGCAGCCCTGGAAGCCGTCGACCGGCTCGATGGGCCAGCATGACCATGAGCCCGACGCCGGTTGTCAAATACGCGAGCGAGTGTGCGGCCGCGACGGCGGGCACTCTGGCGCTGCCCGAGGCCGCGGCGAAACCGGCAAACATGGTCGCTCCACCGGCGGCAGCCATGGCCACCGTGCCGAGCGCCGGGGTCCGGGTATCACCCATGGCCGCGAACGCCCTCCCCGAGAACAGCACAAGTCCGTACCCGATGAGCCCGGGCGCGAAAGCCGCCACCGACCCGGCCACCATCTCGATGCCGCGCTCAGCCCCCTCGCCATACAGCGCGAGCCTGGCCAGCGGCCGACCTAACGCCAAGGCTGCCGCGGTGGCCGGTAGGGCAAAGAAGGCCACCAGACGGATGACTCTTGCGCACCCGCCAGCGAACGCGTCGAGGTCTGCGGCGTGCACCGCTCTGCTCAGAGCAGGAAATGACGCCGTCACCAAGGGAATGGCGATCAGGGCATGAGGCAAGAGGAAAAACGTGAACGCAACTTGATACGCAACAACCCCGCCCTCAACCCGGTTGGCCAACACGAGCACAACACCGAGCAGTACCTGGACCATCGCTAACGAGAGGGCGGCCCATCCGCCCAGCGCGCCGATGCGCCGCACAGCCGGATGTCGCCAATCGAGCCGGGGGCGCAGCTTGAAGCCGCTGCGAACGACAGCGATCACCGGCACAGAGCAGAAGGCGGCCACGCCGAGAGTCGTTCCTCCGGCGAGGACCGCAATCTCGACCGGACGAAGGTCGAGGCTCGGCGGCTGCCCGTTTCGTAGGACGGCGAAGGCAACGTACGCCGCGATCACCACGACATTGTTCACGATCGGAGCCGCGGCGGGCACCGCGAATTGATCACGAGCGTTGAGGATGCTCCCGGCGACCATCCCACCGACGTAGAACACCACCTGCGGCAGGAAGATGAGCAAGAAGATGGTGCCGAGCCTGACCTGATCCGCCCGAACGGCAGGATCGTCCACCCCGCTGACCAGTAGCCGCATGAGCAACGGCGCAGCCAGCATCCCGACGGCCGCGAATGCAGCCATCGCCACGCCGGCCAACCCGAGCACCGATCCAGCGACGTGTTCGGCCTCGGCCACCTCGGCCTTGTCGAGGAGGGCGACGAACGTCGGCACCAGGACCGCCTGAAGCACTCCAGCCGCGACCAACTCGAACAGGAGGTTGGGGACGGTGTTGGCTGATTGGTAGGTGTTGCCCAGGAACGTGGTGCCCAAGACGGCTGCAACCACCAGAATCCGAAGGAATCCCGTGACTCGGGAGACCGCGGTGAATGCGGTCATGACTCCCGACGACCGCAACAGCGCGGCGTCGGTCATGCGGGTCTCCGGCCCAACCTGTCGAAGACCCGAAGCGGCGGGACCCGGTCGATGACGGTGCCGAAAGACATGACCTCGCTGATCAGGTTGAGCGCGAGGAGCGAAGCGGCCACGATCACGCGAGGGACGGTCGACAATGTCAGCACAACCGCCAGGCCGGCGACCGCGCCGACGACGTTCGCACCGGTATCGCCAAGCATTGCCTCCTCCCGGAGCTCAGCTCCGAGCAGCGCGACTGCGGCACCCAGCACCACGGCTGGGCCGGCTAGGGATGGAGGCATCAGCGTCGCCGCGGCCAGTGCGGCCATGGCCAACGTGGCCATCTTCGTGGTGCGTCCCGGCGCTCTATCGAACAGGTTCCCGAGGTTGGCGGCCAAGGCGATCACCGCGGCGTCGAGCAGCAGCGATCCCCACCCCGGGCCGGCCACGAGAGCGGCAGCGGCAACGGCGACGAACGCACCGCCAAACAGCTTCAACGCTCCGGTAGTGAGTCGCCCTTTGACCAGCGCCATCAGGTGACCGCGAAATCCCCGATCGTTGCCGCCGGCGAGATCGTCGACCAAACCAAGCAAACCGAAGCCAAACACGAGAACGAGGGTTGCAACCCGACCCAACGTCGTGGCCGGTTGGCCTTGGCCGAGCCTGGCGATGATGACTCGACCGGCCTCGACCACCGCAACGGTGATCGGCAAGACCAGCCCCACCGCGGTGGCGATCTTCGCTCCACGAAAGTTCTTGCGGGCAAACGACTCACCCGAGAACACGTCGCGTAGGAGCAACCACACCACCCACCCCACCGCAATACCTGTGCCGAGTGCGGCCGCAACAATCACGCCGGTGGCACCACGATCTCAGGGACGACGCGTTGTGCTCCCCGTCCGATCCCAAAGTGGCCGTTAACGCCCGCCGCTCTGGTGCGGACAGCCATAACCGCCGCGGTCCGTCCCCGAAGGTCGTCGAGACTGTCGACGGTCGTGAGGGCGGCGGCAAGGTCTCTGTCGCTCCGGATACGACCAACGAACGACCGGTCATCTTTGGCGGTAACCGCCGGGGCCCCAGGCTGGGCCACGATCAGCGATCGAGCGCTCGAGGAGATGGTCCGCACGATGGGAAGCGCGAGGATCGTGTCGCTCACGTACGCCGACGGCCCCGAGATGAAGATGATGGTGGCGTCAGGCGACGGCACCGCACCCAACGTCTCGCCTCCCGCCGTCGGCGTGAAGTCGAGGAACCCTGACGCATCCAAGCTGACCAGCACATCAGCAGCGCCGCCGTCGACCAATGCCTTCCCGATCTTCGACACGGCCGCCCGTCGGACGGTGTCGGCGGTCAAGGTCGGGTTCACCTTGATCGCGGCCGCTAGGTCGGTGATCGCCGATTCGTCGCTCAGCAGCCATCTCGACGTGAGCCACAGCGTGCCCTGGTGAGCCGCACCAGCCCGGGCCAGCGCGGCTTCAAGTGCGCCGACGGAGGCGCGGTCGACGCCGTCAACGGCTACAAGCGCGACGGGCAGCCCGCCAGTTGGCGTGCTCAAGTACTGGCCGTAAAGCGCGACCCCTGCCTCCGTCGCGAATCGATCCCATCGATCAATGTCGTCTTTGAGCTCGTCGTTCCTGGCATTCGTCTCCGTGCGCCGTCCCTCGACTTCGTCAAGTTGGGTCCGGAGCAGATCGACCGACGCCCGATCCACCACCGCAGCACCAACGGCGATGCCAGCCGCGAGCGCGAGGAAGATCGCGGTGATCGACACGAGATGGAAACGGAAGTTGATCATGGCCTCACCGGTAGAGTGAATCCCACAGGTCACGGATAATGAGCCAGATGCCCTCGACGAACACCCGAGGCGTAACCAGCAAGAAGATGACGACGAAGCAGAGCATGGCCGCGAGAAGGAAGAAGGTCAGGTCGCGCTTGCGGATGCGCGCCTCATACAGTCGGCTCACACCCTTCGCATCGAGAAGGATCGGACCGACTTTGAGCCGGGTGAGAAAGGTCGACGCCATGCCAGCCCGGCCCTTGTCGAGGAAGTCGACCATGGAGTTATGGGTGCCAACGGCAACGATCAGCTCTGCACCCTTCTCAAAGGCCAGAAGGAGGGCAACGTCTTCGCTCGTACCGGCCGATGGGAGTAACACGTACTCGAGGCCAAGCGCATCGAGACGCTCGGCTCCGGGAGCACGCCCGCCCGCATAGGCGTGCACGATCAACTCGGCTCCAACTCGAAGCGTCTCCTCTGATACCGAGTCGAAGTCGCCGATAATCATGTCAGGCCTGAGCCCAACCTCGCGAAGGGCATCGGCCCCACCGTCCACGCCAATCAAGACCGGTCGCATCTCGTCGACGTAGCCACGGAGGTGGGCCAGGTCGTTCTTGTAATCGTGACCGCGCACGACGACGAGCACGTGCCGACGGTCGAACGTTGTCCGCATTTCTGGAAGGTCAGGCGACTCCAAGAGCAGGTGTCGCTCGCGCTGCATGTACTCAAGCGTGTTCGTTGCGAACCGCTCGAGCTCCTCGCCCATGGCGTGTTTGGACGCTTCGTAGGTTGCGTCCAACGAGGCAAGGTCGTGGCGGACGCCCGTGGCGATCAACTCGCCGTCGCTCCACAGCTCGTCGCCCAAGATTCGAACCGTGCTGCGATCTGCGAGGCGA
>JBPCMH010000152.1:0-2794 GCA_051002495.1 Acidimicrobiales bacterium | reverse complement strand
ACGATGATCTGAGCGAAGTTGAGAATCTCCAGGTCACCGAGGGCCTGCTGCACCGATTGCTTCTCGTCCTTGGCGAAGAAGGGCTGATCAAGCAACACCCCGCCGGGATACCGCTTGAACCAGCCGTTGAGCTTGCCCTCGACGATCTTCTCCCAGGCCTGCTCCGGCTTGCCGTCGTTCTGGGTCTCCTTGAGCAGAGCGGCCCGCTCGCTCTCCACAACAGCGGTGTCGACATCGTCGCGGCGAACATGGGCCGGCTTGGTGAAGGCCGCGGTCATCGCAACGTCGTGGGCGAGCTCGGCGTCGCCGCCACTTAGCTCCACGATGATGCCGTTGACACCGCGCCCGTTCTGCACGTGCACATAGGCATCCAGCGGATGCCCGTCAGCGGCATCGACACGCACGACCCTGCCGAGATCGATGTTTTCCTTGAGTGTCACCTTGAGGTCGTCGATGGCCGACTGCTTGGTGGCTACCGCGTCCTCGCCCTGCTCGACGACGACTTGGGCCAGGTCGTTGGCCAGGTTGACGAAGTCGGACGACTTGGCCACGAAGTCGGTCTCGCACTTGAGCTGAACGATCGCGGCCACGTTGCCATCTCGGGCCACGGCGACACAGCCCTCGGCGTTCTCTCGGTCGGCTCGCTCTGCCGCTTTGCCCAAGCCGCGCTCGCGCAGCCAGACGCCGGCGGCGTCGAAGTCGCCGTCGTTGTCGACCAGCGCCCGCTTGGCGTCCATCATCCCGGCGCCGGTGGCGTCACGGAGGGCCTTCACGTCCTTCGCGGTGAACTCGGACATTCTCTACTGCTCCTGGGGGGGTTGGGTCTCGGTCTGGGTCTCGGTGGTGTCATCCGCAGTGGTCGCTTCGACCTCGGGCGCTTCCACCTCGGCCGCTCCTACCTCGGGCGCTTCGACCTCAGCCGCGGCTGGGGAAGTGGACGGGTCGGGCGAGCCCGGCGTGGTGTCGACGGCATCGGCCGTGGTGTCGACGGCATCGGCCGTGGTGCTGGCGGCCTCGGCCGTTGCCAGACGAGCGGCCCGCTCGGCGGCCTGGGCCGCAGCCTGGCGACGGGCCTCGACCTGCTGGGCTTGGTGGGCGGCTTCCTGTTCGGGAGTGCGCACAGCCGGACCAGCCGACTCGGCCGGACGGCGGCGAGCGGCCATGTGCTGGCCCTCTTCAACAGCGTCAGCCAAGACCCGGCACAGCAAATGGCCAGAGCGGATGGCGTCGTCGTTGCCGGGGATCACGAAGTCGATCGGGTCGGGATCGCAGTTGGTGTCGACCACGGCGACGACCGGGATTCCGAGCTTGTTGGCCTCGGTGACGGCGATGTGCTCCTTTTTGGTGTCGATGATGAACACCGCGTCGGGCAGCCGCTTCATGGCCTTCAGGCCGCCGAGGTTCCGATCGAGCTTCTCGAGCTCGCGGGTATGCAGCAGCGCTTCCTTCTTCGGCATGTTCTCGAAGTCGCCGGCTTCGCGCATGCGCTGGAGATCCTGCAGTTTGGCCACCCGGCGGCTGATCGTGGTGAAGTTGGTCAGCATGCCGCCCAGCCAACGCTGGTTGACATACGGCATGCCGGTCTTCACAGCAAACTCTGCGACCGGGTCCTGGGTCTGCTTCTTGGTGCCGATGAAGAGGACCGTGCCACCGTCGGCAACGAGGTCGCGCACGAAGATGTACGACTTTTCGATGCCGGACCGGGTCTGATGCAGGTCGATGATGTAGATGCCGTTGCGCTCACCGAAGATGAATCGCTTCATCTTTGGGTTCCAGCGCCGGGTCTGGTGGCCGAAGTGAACACCGGCCTCCAGCAGTTGCTTCATCGAGACGACAGCCATGCTGCTCCTTCCCAACGGTTGGTCGAGAACCTGCGCGCCGCACCCTTCCGGGTGACCGTGGGAGCACGCAGGCGATGTAGAGGTGGCCGAGCCTTGTGCCCGACCGGCGGTTCAGTGTAGCCGTGGTCGGTACGACCGGCCGATTCGAAACAGCCAAGTCGTCACGGCCAACAGGAGTGTTGACGCCATAGTTACCGGCAGGACGATGGGGCGACCCGACGACCTGGGGCCGGTGGCGGCCGCGGCCAAGCGTTGTTGCTCCAGCGAGACAACCTGCACGTCAACCGGCGTCGACAGCACCCGTCCCCCGCCGATGTCGGCCTGCACGACGGCGCGGTAGGTGCCGGTCGCGGTCGCGGCTGGCAGCCTCACCTCAATTGGACCGGCCTCAACCAGGCCCAGGGAAACCGGGATGGGCTCGACGCCGGGCGGCGCGGCCTGGATCGTGACGGTCGCCGTCTGCAGCACCGCCAGGGTGAGCACGACGGCTTGGCCTGGCTGCACCGAAGCGGGTCCGATGTTCGTGACCCGGACCGCACCGTCGGCGGGGTCGGCCGCGGGAGGGGTGACCGTGATGTGGCCACCCGCAGCGGGCGCAACGGTCCACTCGCCGCTGGCGGCATGGGCGAGCACCGTGCCGTCGCCAGCGATCACCCGGAAGCGCCCGCTCTCCGGCGCCACCGTCGCACTGCTTCGACCCAGATCGACCGCCACCTTGAGCGCGCCTGGAAGCCGCGACTCCGGAACATCGACTGGGCGCAGGCCGGCGTAGTAGGCCGCGAGGATGTCGTCGGCCTTCATGCCTCGCCGGGCCTTGCCGTAGGCACCCCATTGGCTCATGCCGATGGCGTGGCCCCATCCCATCCCCTCGGCCCGCAACTGCCCCTCGACCGTAGCCAGGCCGAACCGGACCGTGGGCAAGGGCAGCGGGACGCCTTCGGGGCGATCAAGGC
>JBPCMH010000151.1:0-9614 GCA_051002495.1 Acidimicrobiales bacterium | reverse complement strand
ATTGACCCAGGGATTTCGGGGTTGAGGCTGTGGTTGTTGTCGATCGAACCCCGGAGAACAAATTGTTCGTAGCCGGTGCTGCCGCCACCGATCGACCGAGACCCGGCGGCGACCGCGGTCGCCGGATCCGAGAACTGCGGAAGACGGGCCAAGGTGACGGCGACAAGGTTCTCGGCCCTGGCCTGCTGTTCGAGGCTGACCCCGTCGACGCCGCCGAAGTCGATGGGAAGGTTCGGGTCGTACGGACGGGGTGGCACGGCCGCGGCAGGAGTGCCGGTCTCAAGGGTGCTGCCCTCGCTGGCGTGGTCGGTGCCGTGGACGTGCGCGCCGGTGACGGCGATGGTCGGAAGCACGATGAGGGAAACGGCCATGCCCATCAGCCCGAGGGGAGCCCGATTCTTTGAGGCTGAGGCGACCAGGGCTGCACCCGTGAGTCCGGCGACCGCCGCGGCTGCGAACGCGAGAAGCGCCAAGCCAGCCGCGGTGGCATCAGCCCATTGCACGGCCTCGGGTTGTTCGAGACCGGCGATGAACGACAAGCCAGAGGTCTTGGCTAACACCCAACCGGCGAAGGCGGCGACGCCCAACCCTGCGCCTACCCACGCGATAGCCGGTCCCCGGCGGAACCATGCCAGCCCGGCCCATCCGAGTTGGAGCGCGGCGAGCGCGGCGAAGGCGATCGCAGTTGAGGCGTGTTCGCCGTGGGCTCCTGCGGCCGCAACGTGGATCAGGCCAGCGCCCGCGGACGCGATGGCGGCGGCGCCAAGGAAGGCCGATCGAGGGGGTTCGTTTGCAGGCGTCGGGTCTAAATCGGCGGGGGAGGGGCGCACATCGATAGCAGTCACTCGGGCTCCTTCTACCCACCCACGTTATGCCCCCCGGTCCCGTGGATGCTCAGCGCCGGCGCTTTGTCTGAATCGCGCCCTCTTCATCGATCTCGTCAGAGAGCTTTCGGGACGATGCCAGCCGCTCGGCATCGAGATCTCCTTGGTCGACCGCGCCGAGGACCGCGCAATCGGGTTCGTGATCGTGCCGGCAGTCGCTAAAGCGACACTGCTCTCCCAGCGCGGCAATATCGGCGAACGCGGCGGCTAGTCCCTCCTCGCCAGCCCAGACGCCGAGGGATCGGATGCCTGGGGTGTCGATGAGGATCCCGCCGCCGGGGACGGGAACGAGCTGACGATTGGTGGTCGTGTGCCGTCCGCGCAGGTCGCGTGCTCTGACCTCGCCGACGGCCAGCACATCGTCGCCGAGGATCTCGTTGGCCAGGCTCGACTTGCCCGCCCCGGACGGGCCAAGGAAGACCGCGGTCCGATTGGGGCGCAGCGCGTCTCTCACCGCGTCGACGCCCGCCCCGGTCTTGCAGCTCGTGAGAATCACTTGCACGCTGGCCAGCCGACGCTCGGCCTCGGCGAGCAGCGTCTCGGTGTCTTGGGCAAGGTCTGCCTTGGTCAGCAGCACAATCGGTTGCGCCCCGCTTTCAAAGGCGGCGAGCATCTCCCGTTCGACCCGGGCCAAGCTCAGCCGCTCGATCGGAGCGAAGATGGCGACGATGTCGAGGTTGGCCGCCAGCACCTGCTCGAGTCGGCGGTTCTCCGGATCGCGACGGGTGAGCACCGACCGCCGCTCCAGCCTGGTCAGGATGAGCGCGTGGTCGTCGGTCGAGACGTCGACAGTCACCCAATCGCCAACGGCAGGCAGCGCCTCATCGGGTGGCATCCCAGCCGCAATCTCGCCGGCGCGGGTGCGCACGAGGGCGTGGATTCGCTCGACCCGGACCACGCGCCCGGGAATGCGTTCCTCGCCGACGGGGCGGGTGGAGTCCGGGAGCGCGGAGAACGCGCCGGCGACGCGGTCGTCCCAGCCGTAGGCCCCGAGGGCGGTGCGGTCATTCACGTCGTCGACGCTAGCCACGCAAGCCAAACAGGGGCCGAGAGCGCCGCGCAATCGGCCCAACTTGCAAAACTCGACAAATATGATCAACATTGTCGGGAATCAGACGGTTGGGGGTACGTGATGGGCATTCGCAGACGACATTTGGCTGCTGTGGTGGCGGCTGGGATCGTCCTTGTGTTTGGAGGCGTGGCCGGTGCCAGCGCGCAACTCCCGCCCGTGGATCCTCCACCGGAGACTCCACCCGGCGTGGAGGCGCCCCAGGCAGGCTCGGGTGGCGGGCACCCGGCTGGGTCGCCGACGACCACCGCGGGGGAGAACCTGGTTGGCCTGTTCTCCGTGAAGGACGGCGTGTGCACCACCGCCGCGATTCCGCAGGGCTCTTGGTTCCGGATGGTCACCGCCAACGGCGACCCGGCGACGGGTCCGTTCGTCGACAACAACGACTCGCCGTGTTCGGATAAGTCGGCGACCACGCTTCAGGCCGGCCGCGACGGAGGACTCCGCACCGGTTCATTCCAAGCCGCACCCAATCCCGCCTTCGACGGTTCTGGGAATGGCCTCGCCGACCGCATCGTGAAGCCACAGCGCTTTTACAACGTCGGGTTCGCGCTGGCCAGCAACCCGACCGACCCGCAGACCAACCTGGGCGTCGTAGCCCCCGCCCTCACGAACAATGGCGGCCAGCTCAGCGGAGATCTGCGGGCGCTGGGCGTGGCATGGAACCGCCAACATTTCAACCAGGGCTCGCCCAAACCGGACGGCAGTCGCCCCGGCAAGACGACCGGGCCTGCGGGCACCATCGACGTCCGCACGGGAGCCTTCGTCCTGGATTGGTCGAGTCAGATTCAGGGTGGACCCTTCAACAACTTCATCGGGGTGTGGCACTTGGAGGGCACGTTCCGGGCTGATGCGGTCGCGGCGAGCGGCAACCAATCTGGATCCGGCTCGTCGGCGACGTCTGCGTCGAACACGACCGCCGCATCACCCGCTGGGGTCGCGGGCTCCTCGACGGCCGGCGGTCCGAGCAGCGGCACGACCGGCTCGCATCCACGCACCGGTGGGGCAACCCCGCTTGGCGCCGGCGTGGTCCTCCTCGCGGCGGCGGCATCGAGGGTTGTGCGCCGGGCCAGACGATGACCGACGGCGCGCGGTTCCGGCTTCCGGCGATGGTGGCCCTGGTCATCGGGCTTGGCCTCGTGGTCGCGCCCGCCGCCTTCGGCATGTTCACTCGCGCCCCGGGTGGGGGCGAGATGCTCGACGACTTCCGCCCGTTCATGAGCAGCGAGACAATCGGAAGCTTCCAAGGGCACATGGCGACGCTGGGCGCGGCGGCGGCCGAGGCCCCTGTCACCGCGGACCTGCCAGCGACGGGTGCCTTCGTACGGCAGTGGAGCGAGATTGACGCCGACATGGGCGACATGCTCGTCTCGATGGGCGAGAACACCAGCAACTACGCCGCGGTAGACGCCCTTCCACCGTTCGCCTTGTTCCCGTTTTTCTTCCTCTTGCCTGGGCTATTCCTCGCCGGGTTCGCGTTCTGGTTCATTCGCAGCGGGCGGCGCCACGCGCTCATCGGCGTTGTTGCCGTCGCCCTCGGTCTGATCGCCGCGCCGTTCATGTTCCAGATGTTCGACCGCGCGCCTAAGGGCGGCGAGATGATCGACGCCTTCAAGCCGCTCATGACCCGCGAGAAGGTGGTGACCGTGCAGGGGTACTTCGTCGTCTTGGGCGCGGGCGAGGGCGAACTCCGCACCCAAGTGATTGCGGCGAGCGACCCGAACGAGCTGCCCGCGGTGCGCCAGTTAGCGAAGGACTGGCCCTGCATTTCCAACGAAATGGCTCCGATGATCGGCGCCATGAACGACAACCTCGACAACTTTTCAGGAGTGGCCGCCATGCCTCCGTTCCCCCTCTTCCCTTGGTTCTTCGTGGCCCCCGGGGTAATCGTCCTCGGGTTTGTCGGCCTCGCCCGGTTCCGCCGGTCGGTGCCGGGTATCGCGCCCGCCACTGCCGTCGTGGTGGTGATCGCGTTGCTCGCGGGCGCCTGCGCGAGTTCGGGCTACGACGGGTCCGGAAGGGAGGCGAGCGGCTTATCCGGTCTGCTGGCGGTGGCCGCGGGTGAGTGCGCGGAGGCTGGCGTCAGCGCAGGGTCGTGGTTCCGCATGGCCCAACCAGGCGGGGATGCGGCGAGTGGCCCGTTCGTGGCCAACGGCGACTCAACGTGTGGCGACAACACCTGGACACCCATGACGCCCGGGAGCGACGCCGGGCTGCGGTTGGGTGAGTTCCAACCGCAGGCCGAGCCGCCGTTTGATGACGGTGGCAACGCGCTCAGCGGGGCGATCGTCGCCCCAGTGAAGTTCTTCGCGGTCGACTTTGGTCTGGCCACCAACGAGACCGATCCACAGACAGGATCCGCAACGGTGGCGCCCGCGATCGCGAACGACGGTGGCGCGCTGAGTGGCGACTTGAGCGCGGTCGCCGCGAGTTGGAACGGGCAGCACTTCAACCAGGGCTCTCCGAAGCCCGGCGGCGAATCAGGCGGCGCCACCCCGGCGCTCACGGGGACCTACGACGACGCCACCGGCGCCTACAGCCTTGACTGGACCAGCCTGATCAAGGGTGGCCCGTTCGATGGTTTCACTGGTGTCTGGCACCTCGAGGGTGTGCTGCGGGAATAGATCGCGTCGGCTGCCTCGGCCAGAGGCCGCGGGTGAATCCCCAGTCACGCGCGCGGCGGGTCGTACCCTCAGACCGTGATCAAGTACCTCGGCTCGAAGCGTCGGTTGGTCCCGGTGCTCGGGGCCATGTGGACAGCGTCCGGGGCGCGAACCGGTCTCGACCTGTTCACGGGCACCACGCGTGTTGCCCAGGAGTTCAAGCGTCGCGGCGGATTCGTGACCGCCGTCGACACGGCGCGCTACGCCCACGTGTTCGCCCAGACCTATGTCGAGACCGACGCGGGAGACATCGATTCGCAGCGGTTGGCCGCAGCGATCAGCGACATCAACTCCCTTGTTGGCGACCCGGGCTACGTGACGCAGACCTTCTCGGAGGAGGCGCGGTTCTTCCATCCGAAAAACGGCGCGAGAATCGATGCCGCCCGGCGGCACATCGCGGACGCCTACGCCGCCACCCCGCTCGAGCCCCTGTTGCTCACCAGTCTGATCGAGGCGGCCGACCGTGTCGACTCAACTACCGGCGTGCAGATGGCCTACCTCAAGGCTTGGGCCAGCCGAGCTCACAACGATCTGACCCTGCGCATGCCCGAGTTGCTCGACGGCAGCGGCCGGGCCGTCCGAGGCGATGCTGTCGCGCTGGCGGGCGGTCTCGGCTCGTTTGACCTCGCCTATTTAGATCCGCCGTACAACCAGCATCGGTACACCGCGAACTATCACGTGTGGGAGACGCTGGTGGCAAACGATGAGCCGGAGGCCTACGGCGTAGCCCGGAAGCGGATCGAGTTGCAAAGCTCAGATGCAACGAGCGTGTTCAACCGTAAGCGGCTGATGCCAGAGGCACTCGGATCGGTGATCGCGGCCGTTGATGCTGGGCTGGTGATCGTGTCCTACAACAACGAGTCGTGGCTGTCGCTGGACGACCTCATCGACATGGGCCGGCCGCGGGGCGACGTCGCTGTCCTCGGCTTCGACTCCAAGCGCTACGTCGGCGCGCAAATAGGCATCCACAACAACCGAGGCTCGAAGGTGGGACGCGTCGGGCGGCTGCGGAACACGGAGTACCTGATGGTGTGCGGCGACCCAGAAACCGTCGAGGCAGTTGTCAGCGCGGCAGCGGAGTCTGCCTCGATGCAGGTGGCGGCCAGGACCTGATCTTCAGCGTCGGCGGTGGGCGTCGAGCGCCGTGACGATGCGGTCGGTGACACCTTCCGGGGCGCCCACCGCATCGATCGGAATCAGGAGTCCGCGGTCGCCGTACCATTCGATGAGCGGCTCGGTCTGCTCCTCGTAGAGCTGGAGTCGCCGCCTGATCGCACCCTCAGTGTCGTCGGCCCGCTGCACGACCGCTCCGCCGCAGGAGTCACAAACCCCAAGGGTGGCAGGAGGTTGCTCCGCCCCGTAGATGGTTGAACAGACCTGGCAAACCGTGCGGCCCGCGAGACGCTTCAAGACCACCTCGGTGTCGATCTCAAGGTCGATGACGGCATCCAAGCAACGAGGGTCAAGCATGTCCTCGAGATCCACCGCCTGCGCGGTGTTCCGCGGGAAGCCGTCGAGCAGGAAGCCGCGTTCTTGAGCATCCGGAGCTTCGAGCCGCTCGTGGATGACTCCGAGCACGACGTCGTCAGGCACTAGCTCGCCTGCATCCATGTACTTCTTGGCTTCGAGGCCTATGCGCGTGCCGGCTGTGGCCGCGGCGCGGAAAATATCGCCGGTTGAGATGTGTGGGATCACATAGTGCCGGCACAGCCTCACGGCTTGTGTGCCCTTGCCGGCTCCCTGCTTCCCGAGAATTACAAGCTTGACGCCAGGGATCATGAGTGGTCAGGGAGGGTAACCGACCTTCGGCTCACTGCGCGCCGGGCGAATCTCCGAGAGTCACGAGCGCGACCTGGGCGTCATCGATGCTCACCGACACCGTTTCGCCTGGATCGGGGCCAGCACCAACGGCCTCGGCCTCAACCCGAACACCCACGACCGTGATGCCGACGGCGAGCCGACCGTTACGAAGCCGGCGATCGACCACGTGCCCCTCGACCACCTCTCCGTCGAGCTGCGCCTCACGACCGAGGCGCACCGCGGATGGTCGAAGGATCAGGCCGACCGGGCCATCAAGGGTGGTCGAGATGGTCGACCCCCACGGCGTCGCGACCCGACCTCCAGTGGCCGTGGCCTCGACCAGGGGGCCAAGCCCGAGGAACAGGGCCACGAACGCCGTTTCGGGGTGCTCCCAGACCTCCTGGGCCAGGCCGGCGCGAACCACGCGGCCCCCACGCATGACCGCGATTCGACGTCCGATCGCGAACGCTTCCTCCTGGTCATGGGTCACGTAGATGACGCTGGTGCCGAGCGAAGCGAAGATCGCGGCCAACTCCGATACCAGCCGTTCGCGAAGGCCACGATCAAGCGACCCCAGCGGCTCGTCGAGGAGCAGGAGCCGCGGCGCGGGCGCGAGGGTTCGTGCCAGGGCGACCCGTTGCTGCTCCCCTCCGCTCAGGGTCCCCACGGAGCGGCTCTCGAACCCAGGAAGACCAACAAGTTCCAACACCTCAGCTACCCGGCGGGATACCTCAGCGCGGGTGTGGCCCTGCATGCGGAGGCCGAATCCAATGTTGCCGGCCACGTCACGGTGAGGAAACAGGGCGTAGTCCTGAAACATGAGGCCGAAGCCGCGCTCATGGACGGGGACGTGGGTGATGTCTGTCCCGTCGAAGGAAATCGTGCCGTGCCGGAGCGGTTCGAGGCCAGCGATCCCTCGGAGGAGGCTGCTCTTGCCGCAACCGCTGGGTCCGAGCACGACAACGACCTCGCCCTCGGCGACGTCAATGTCCACGCCTCGAACGGCATCCGCCGGGCCGTAAGCGATGGTCAGATCCTTCGCCGCGAGCAGCATCAGAACGAGCCAACCGCGCCGGCTCGGAACCGTTCGATCAACAGCACCGAGGACGCGGTAACCACCATGAGGATGGTGCTCATCGCCATCGCCTGGCCGACGTTGAGCGCGCCCGGCTGACCAAGCAACCGGAAGATGACGATCGGGAGCGTCGGGCGGTCTGGTCTGGCGATGAAGATCGTCGCACCGAACTCGCCCAACGACACCGCGAACGCCAGGCCCGCGCCGACGAGCCCGGCCCGGCTGACCACGGGCGCGTCCACTTCCCAGGTCACCCGGCGGGGGGATGCGCCGAGCACGGCGGCCGCCTCGCGCAGCCGCGGCGGCACCGACTGCATGGCTGGCACCAACGTGCGGACCACGAACGGGATGGCGACCAGCGTGTGAGCGATCGGGATGAGGACGACCGAGCCGCGCAGATCAAGAGGCCGCCGATCCAGCGCGATCAGAAAGCCGAATCCGAGGGTGACCGCCGAGGTGCCGAGGGGCAGCATCAGGAGGCTGTCGAGAGCGGCCGAGGCGACCCCGCGTCGATGGACGACGAGCAGTGCGGCGATGCCGCCGATCGCCAACGCGCCGACCACCGTCATCACTGCGAAGGCCAAAGAGTTCGTGAGGGCTTCGGCCGGAGCGACGAACAGGACGCTGCCGCGTCGGTTCTCGGTGAGGCTCCGATAGAACAACAGGCCGAACCCGTCGGGCGCTGAGACCGATCGGACCGCGAGCAGGGTCATCGGCGCACCCAGGAGAAGGCAAGCGAAGCCAAGATTGGCCGCGACGAAGAGTCGCTCACCCGAGGTTCTGACCGGTCGAGCGACTTCGCTTGCTCCGGCAATCCTGGCTGCGGTAGTCGTGGAGGGTTGGAGGCGGCGGTGCACAACGAGGCTGCCCACCACCGCGGCCAATTGCAGCAGCGACAGCGAGGCCGCCGTTCGCAGATCGAGCAGTTGCGCCGTCTGTCGCCAGATCTCGACCTCAATGGTGGCCCGGGTCGGCCCGCCCAGGATCAGAACGACGCCGAACGAGGTGAAGGTGAAGAGAAAGACGATTGAGGCCGCAGCGAGCAGTGCCGGTCGAAGGGCTGGAAGGGTCACTTCCCGCGCCGCCTGCAGCCTGGTCGCCCCGAGCACCCTGGCCGCGTCCTCGGCACGTGGGTCGAGGGTGTCGAACACGCCGCCGACGGTACGGATCACTACCGCGTAATTGAAGAACACGTGAGCGGCGATGACCGCCACCACGCTTGGGTGCAACCCGAGCGAGCCCAGGGGACCACCGCGCCCGAGCACGCCGACGAATGCCGTCGCAACGACCACGGTTGGCAACACGAATGGCACGGTCATGAGAGCACGAATGAGACGGCGTCCCGGAATCCGGAACCTGGCTAGAGTCCACGCCCCTCCCAAACCGACCACCAGGGTGAGGGCGGTGCTGACCGCGGCTTGCCACGCGGTGAACCACGCGATCCGTGCGATCCGTGCTTCCAGAAGCGGCCCAACCGGGTTGCCGTCCGCCAGCCCCCGGCCGAGGATCGCCAGGAGCGGCCAGGCGAAGAACAGGCCGAAGAACGCGGTCGGCACGGCGTAGGCCGCAGCCCAGCCAAGTCGCCGGTTCACCCGAGCACGATCTCGGTCCACGTCTTGATCCACGCTTCTCGATTGGCGGCGATGGTCGCCGGCGGAACCGTGACCGGCTTTGTCACCACGGCCGCGTGCTTCTCGAAGACCGCCGGTAGTGGCGTGCGGTCGACCACGGGGAACACGAACATCTGGAGCGGCATGTCGGCTTGGAAGGTTTCGCTGAGAAGGAAGTCGATGAAGAGTTCTGCGCCGGCGCGGTTGTCGGTGCCGTCGAGGATGCCAGCGAACTCGATTTGGGCGAAGCATCCTTCTGTGACCACGCCAGTGGGCGCCACCTTCGGTTGTGGATCGGCAAAGAACACCTCAGCCGGCGGGCTCGACGCGTACGACACCACGATCGGCCGGTCTCCCTCGCCAGACCCGCCGGAGAAGGCGCCGTAGTAGGCCTCCTCCCAGCCTTGGCTGACCAAGACGTCATTGCGGCGAAGCGACTTCCAGTAGTCCTGCCACCCGTTCTCGCCGTAGGTCGAGATGGTGGCCAGCAGGAAGGCCAGCCCAGGCGAACTG
>JBPCMH010000150.1:0-3744 GCA_051002495.1 Acidimicrobiales bacterium | reverse complement strand
AAGGCCGAGATGCCGCGGTGGCCGGCTGAAGGATCGGTCTTGGCGAACACGGTGTAGGTGGTGGAGATGCCGGCGTTGGTGATCCAGTACTTGGTGCCGTTGAGCACATAGCTGTCGCCGTCGCGCTCGGCCCGGGTGCTCATGTTGGCCACGTCGGAGCCGGCGTCGGGTTCGGACAGGCAATAGCTGGTCTGCCACTCGCCGCTGGCCACCTTGGGCAGGTAGGTCGACTTGAGGTGATCGCTCCCCCAGTTCATCACCGGGATCATGCCGAGCTTGGAGATGAGCAGGGTGAGACTGGTTGACGCGCACACCCGGGCGATCTCCTCCACGACCATCGCCTGCGTGACGTGGTCGGCACCGCCGCCGCCGAACTCGACTGGGAACCCCAAGCCGGGGAGATCCATCGACTTCATCGCCTCCCAGTTCTCCCAGGAGTACTCCGCGGATTCGTCGACCGCCGCCGCGTTTGGGCCGATCTTGTCTTCCGCGAACTGCCGGATGACCCGCCGGAACTCGCGTTGTTCGTCGCTCAAGGTGATGGATTGCACCCGCCGAGTCTCGCACCCCGTTCCATCTGCACCGGCTTTGACACCAGGATCGTGACCAATTCCGGGCCGGTCCTGGTGTCAAAGCCCAAGGAGGGGGCCGGGTGGGTCAGGCTGTGGGAGCGATGGTGGTGGCCGCGGCGACGGGGGTCTCGTCCACATCGCGCAGGCGAATGACTCGCGCTGGAACGCCATTCGCCACTGCCCTGGCCGGCACGTCGCGGCTGACGACGGCCCCGCGCCGATCACCGCGCCTGGTCCGATCCGCACGCCCGGCAGCACCGCGACGCCATGACCCAGCCACGCGCCATCGCCGACCTCGACGGGGCGCGGCTCCTGGCTCTGGTCGCCGATCGGGGCGGCTGGGTCGTCCCAGCCGTGGTTCTGGTCGGTGATGAAGATGCCGTTGCCCGTCCACACGTCATCGCCGATGCGCACCTCCCGGTGCGCGGTAATGGTGGCGTTGCGTCCGATGACGCAGCGGTCACCGATGACGAGGGTTGGACCTGCCCACCACGGGTTGGGAGGTTGTCCTGGCAGGCCGGCGGAGACCGTCGAGTACGGCCCCACGACGGTGTCGGATCCGATCGACATGCGGTCCTCGCCGATGAGCGAGGCCACCGGGAAGCAGATGGCTGTGTTGGCCCCGAAGTGACCGAAGCGCCGGGCGCTTGGACGGCCCGACTTGATGGTGCCGACGCGGACCACCAAGCCCCAGATCCACCACACGGCCGAGTGCGCGAGCCCCCCGAAGAACATGCCGCGACGCTACTCGCGAGCACCTCGGCGGCCGCGAGTCGCCAGCCGCGAGACTGTGGCGATGACCGCTGCTCTCGCCTTGGCTTCGTTGGTCGGCCAAAGTCCGTGCCTCCCGGGACAGACCTGCGATCTCGAGCACCGGCTTCCGTGGTACTTCGGGGTTGCGATCGGCGCCATCTGGCTGGCGGTCACGCTGGGGGCACTCATCCTTACCGCACGCATCATCGCCCGGCTTTGGAGGAGACGGCGCGGCCCGACCTCCGATCGGCTGCCAATGCCGGCTGCACCGGCGTACGGAGTTCGGCCAGAGCCGCGGCAGCCACCGTCGGGCGATCAGATGTTGCCGCCCGCCGCCATCGAGCTCGGCCCGGTGAGCACCGACACGGACGCATCGGCGGACGATCAGTGAGCGTCGAGATGCGCCAGGAGAAGCGCGGTGAACGCCTCGGCGGCCGCTTCGGGGATCCAGTGCGACACGCCGTCGAGCACCTCGAACCGATACGGGCCTGATACGAACTGTTCGGTGGCTTCGGCCGCCTCTCGACCGAGGGCCACATCCTCGGTCGACCAGACATACATCGTCGGCACCTCGATCGGGCCAATGCCCGACATCGCCGTCAGGTCGACCGCTCGGTACCAGTTGAGGGCGGCGTCGAGGGCGCCTGGCTGGGTCAGCACAGCCATGTACTCCGCCACCGCGTCATCGTCGGCGAGCCCGGAGCCGACGAACAGCAGCCGCAAGCCTTGTCCGTCGTGGGCCAGCATGCCATCGGTCGAGGATGGGTCGCGGAAGAACTCGATGTAGGACGACCGGCTGGCCTGATCACCCTCGCCCTGCCCGAGCACCGCAGCGAAGGCCATGGGGTGAGGCGTCGACACCGCGGTGAGCGTGCGCAACCGGTCGGGGTGGGCACTGGCGAGCGCCCACGCCACTGCGCCGCCCCAGTCGTGGCCGACGAGGTCGAACTGCTCACCGCCCGCCACGTCAGCGACGGCCAACACATCGGCGACGAGATGATCCATCCGGTAAGCGTCAACCCCCTCGGGTCGTGCCCCGGCCGAGTAGCCGCGCTGGTCGGGAGCGATCGCCCGATACCCGGCCCGGCCGAGTGCCTCCAACTGGTGGACCCAACTGCGCGACGTCTCGGGGAATCCGTGCAGTAACAAAACGAGGCGGCCGTCGGACGGGCCAGCAGCCCGCGCCGTGAAGTTCAGCCCCCCGCCGACGCCGATCTCGATCGTCTCGATACTGCTCATCTCAGGTCCCCAGTTCTGTGTTGCGATGCTCAGGCTCGCGGGTTGCTCTCGCGGCGATCAGAGCTCGAGAAGGTCCCGCCAGCCCGACAACCGAGCACGAACCTCGGCCGGTGTCAGCCGCAGCGTGGCCTCGGGAACAACGTCGGCCAGGTGCCGTTGCTCCCAGTAGTGGTGGGAAGCCTCGGCGAACAGCGGGGCGCGGACCGCGATGAGGTCGTCGGGGGCGTCACCGAGGAAGCCGAACAGGATGAACGCCAGCTCGAGATCGAACACGACCGGCGCTCGTCCGAACAGCGCGGCCCGCTTCAAGGCCACGCCTAGGCAGCCAGCCACGGCGTCGGCCGCGTGCTCGTCGCGACCAAGCTGCAGCCGATCGGTGAACTGCGTGGCCAGTTTCAGCGCGTACCCCTGATCGGGTCCGGCGTTGCCCATCCTCGTGCCCGACGGTGGAACCAGCCCGGCGATCTCGCCCGGACGGTCGGTTACCCATCGCCGGGCCGGCGGCAGTTGCTCAACAGCGCGCACGCGGTCGGCCGCGGTGACCGGGACGTAATCGGGTGCAGCCATGGGACGACTCCTCAACCAGCGGGGGACGGGGTTACGGCGGCGCGGACGAGCCCGAACACGATCGAGTCGCACAGCGCCTGCCACGACGCCTCGATGATGTTCTCCGACACGCCGATAGTCGACCAGACGTCTTCGCCGTCGGTCGAATCGATGAGCACCCGGGTGACGGCACCGGTTCCCTTGGCCGTGTCGAGCACGCGCACCTTGTAATCGGTGAGGTGCACGCGCGACAGCGTCGGGTAGGCGGGCACCAAACACCGGCGGAGCGCTCCGTCGAGGGCGTTGACTGGGCCGTTGCCCTCGGCATGCCCGATCAGCCGCTCACCTCCGACCCAGACCTTCACCACGGCCTCCGTGGCGAAGCCACCCTCGCCGCGCTCGTCGGTGATCACCCGGAAGGTCTCGAGCGCGAAGAACCTCTGCTCCCACCCGCCCGCCTCGCGCATCAGCAGCTCGAGGGACGCGTCGGCCGCCTCGAAGTGATAGCCGAGGTGCTCGAGCCGCTTGAGCTCATCGAGCACGTTCTACAAGGCGGCGCCGTCGAGGCTCAGCCCGAGCTCCTGGGTCTTGAGCTCGATGGTCGATTTGCCGGCGAGCTCGCTCACCACGAACC
>JBPCMH010000149.1:0-9015 GCA_051002495.1 Acidimicrobiales bacterium | reverse complement strand
CCTCAGGGGACACGATCTCGCCGTCGGCGTACACGGTGGCAAGGCGGTCGAATATCGAATGGATCGTGAGCGGGGTGCGCTGCATCAAGCCGGCCAAGGGGCTGGTCATCGGTCTGGCTTCCTGGCCCGACTGCCGTAGCGACGGCGTCGCGTCTGGGCGACTGCACCGCCCCGATCCTTCAGGGCACCTGCGGTCGTCGATGTCAGCATCCGACCGATGCCGAGATGGGTGGCCAACGTCGAATGGTCGAGCTCGCCAACCGGCCCGTTCCACACCACCCGGCCGACCTGGAGGATGTTGGCGGTGTCGCAGAGCGAAAGCCCAAAGCTGACGTTCTGCTCGACCAGCACCATGGTCACGCCGGAGGCGGCGACCTCACGCAGCGTCTCGAACAGCTCCTGGACGATGACGGGAGCGAGGCCAGCCGACGGTTCGTCGACCAGCACCAACTTCGGCTCGCTGATCAAGGCTCGGCCCACGGCCAGCGACGCCTGCTGGCCGCCCGACATGGTGCCGGCCAACTGCGTCCGCCGGTCGGCGAGCACCGGGAAGCGGTCATAGACCGATGCCAGAGCGCCCGGCCAGCGGGCCTTGTCGCGGCGGCGCAACGTGTAAGCGCCCAGCCGCAGGTTCTCCTCAACGGTCAGTCCGGGGAACACCTGGCGGCCCTGGGGAACGTGACCCATGCCTGCTTCAACCCGGGCCTCGGCTCCCATCGACGTGATGTCGACGCCGTTGAACTCGATACTCCCGGCCCAGGCCGGGACCACACCGGCCAGCACCTTCATCGTGACGCTCTTGCCCGCGCCGTTGAGGCCAAAGACCCCGGCGATTTCACCCTGCGGCACGTCGAAGGTCACGCCATGCAGCACGGTGTTGGAGCCAAAGCCGGCTCGAAGACCTTCGACCCGGAGCACAACGTCGCCGCTCATCGCGTCACCGGGGCCGGCATCGAAGGGAGAGGCATCGACGGGGCGTCACCGAGGTAGGCCGTGATGACGGCATCGGTCTGCACCACTTCGGCCGGCGGACCGTGGGCGATGACTCGTCCGGCGGCCAGCACGTACAACTCGTCGCACACGTCGAGCACCAGGGGGATGTTGTGCTCGATGAGCAGGACCGTGCGATCAAGTTCGTCGCGCAGGTCTCGGAGACGGACGGCGAGATTTTCGACCGCGGCGGGGGCCATGCCAGCCGACGGCTCGTCGAGCAACACCAGATCGGGCGCGGTCACCAACACACAACCCAACTCGACGATGCGTTGCTGGCCGTGCGACAGACGCCGCACCTGGGTATCTCGGTACTGCTCGAAGCCAAGGGCGTCGACCGCGGCAGCGGCCCGGTCGCGCATCTCGCGCTCGATGCGACTGGTGCGGCCGGCTCGCAGGAGCGCCTCGGCCACGCTGTAGCCAGCCGCGATGTGCTGAGCCAGCAACAGGTTCTCGGTGACGGAGCGGTCGCGGGCCAGACCAATGAGCTGGAAAGTTCGGCCCAGGCCCATCGCCGCTCTGGCGTGGGACGGAAGCTTCGAGACGTCGCGTCCGAACAACTCGATGGACCCGGCGTCAGGTCGAAGGTGCCCGGTGATGGCGTTGAAGAGGGTGGTCTTGCCCGCGCCGTTTGGCCCGATCAGACCAACGATGCGCCCCTTGTGGACCTCGAGACCGGCATCGTCGACCGCCTGCAGCCCGCCGAAGCTCACGTTGACCCCGCTGGCGCGCAGCAGCGGTGTGCCATCGGGCACCGCCGCCCGCTCGGGCAGGCCGGTCGGTCTCGGCATGTTGGGCAGCTTCGGCATGGCGACCATGCCCTCGTCGATCTCGTCGTGATCACCAGCCGCGATCGCAGCGGCCTTGGCCGCCTTGTCGGCCTTCCGGGCCCGCGAGTCCCGGACCGCCTCGGCCAGACCCCCGGGGTGACGGGAGACCGTGTAGAGCAACAGGGCGCTGCCCACGATGAGGTCGGTGCCGTGAAACCCGGTCCCGAACAGCGTGATGAGCAGCTCGGGAAACAACACATAGAACATCGACGCGGCGATGACGCCAGCCCGGCTGCCCAAGCCGCCGATGACCACGATGATCACCAGCGCCAATGAGCGATCAAACGGGAAGGAGTCGGAGTTCACGAAAAGGAAGTTGGCGCCCCACAGCGCACCGGCCGCATCGGCCATGGCCCCGGAGATGACGAAGGCCAGCAGCTTGTAGCGGGCAACGTCGACACCGAACGACGCGGCGACCGCTTCGTCAGTTCGGATCGCGTGGAACGCGCGACCCAGCTTCGACCCTGACAGGTTGCGGTCGATCTGCCAGATCAGGACAAGGATCACGAGCGCGATGGCGAGGAAGTCGCCGTCCTTGTTGAACTGGAAGTTGCCGACCAGCGGCCGCGGCACCTCGACCCCGGCCGACCCCTTGGAAATGCCGGGGGCGCGGAAGATCGACTGCTGCATGGCGTAGGCAAAACCAATGGTGGCCACCGCGAGGTACAGCCCGCGCAGGCGCAGCGCGGGAAGGCCGACCAGGAAGGCGACCGCACCGCCGATCGCCGCGCCGATGGGGAGCGCGACGACGAACGGAAGACCCAACCGATCGGCCCCGGTCAGGACGCCGCCAGCGAAGGCGCCGACGCCGACCAGCGCGAACTGACCGAGAGAGATCTGCCCGGCATAGCCCATCAACACGTTCAAGCTGAGCGCGGCGATGGCCCAGCACGTCGCGGTGACCACCAAGCCGGCCCGATGTTGGGCGATGAGGCCGGTGCGGGTGAGCAACGGTGGCAGCACCGAGGCAGCCAGCAAGAGGACGGGCAACTGCAGTCGGCGCGGCAGCGTGGCGGTCATGCCGGCACCCCGCGCAACTGACGGCTGAGAACGCCCTGAGGTCGGAAGAGCAAAACGAGCAGGATCAGAACGAAGACCGACAGCACCTGCACCCCAGGCAGGTTGAGGCCGCCAAACCACTTGCCCGACCCGGCCTCGATGATGCCGACCACGAGCCCGCCGAGGAAGGCCCCAGGCAGGCTCTTGAGGCCCCCGACCACCGCGGCGGCCAGCCCTCGGAGGAACAGCTCGCTGGCGAAGCCGGGGACAAACACGCCAACGGTCGGCTCGATCAGCAGCGCGGCCAACGCGGCGACCGCGGCGCCAGCCGACCAGATGAACCCGGAGACCCTTGACAACGGCACGCCGACCAGCCGCACCGCGATCGGATCCTCGGCCGCGGCCAGTACCCCGAGCCCGAAGTCGGTTCGCTTCAGTAGGGCGGCCAAGCTGAGGCCGACTGCGAGGGTGACGACGAGCGAGAGCATCTGGGTCGGGCTCACGTACACGCCGGCCACCCGAACACCCAAGCCCTGGATCGGGCCGCCGATCCCGCGGGGGCTGGCCGTGAAGAGCCGCAGCTCCAACGCGAGGAGAAAGCCGAGGAGCCCGACCGTGGCCACCGCCACGGCGACCTTCGACGCGTCGATCATTGGCCTCACGACGACCCGTTCGAACCCCCAACCGATTGCCGCGGCGAGCAGGACGGCGGCCGCCGCGCCCAACAACCACGGGTGGCCGCGATCGGTGATGAGGTACCAGGCCAGGAAGAGCGAGAACGTGCCGATCTCGCCCTGGGCGAAGTTGATGACGCCCGAGCCGCGGTAGACCAGCACGATCCCGACCGCGAACAAGCCGTAGATGCCTCCGGCCACCAGACCGAAGACGAGGGTCTCGCCCATCGGTTAGAGCTTGTCGGCGCAGGTGTTTATGTTGCGCCAGTTGACCTTGCCGTCACCGGTTTTGTAGGTCTCCGTGATGTTGACCGCGGTGGCGCCGAGGTGGCTGTCGCCGGGGAAGTTGATGTCGCACGCCGACGACGTCGGCCGGCCCTTGTAGGTGCGGAGCACGTCGATGAACCGGTTGCGTCCGCAGTCGCGACCGCAAATGTCGAGCAGCTTGGCCATCGACTTCTGGGCCTGCCAGTTCAAGAACAGCAGGTCGCCGGCCACGCCGGAGAGGTCAACGCTCGACCGGTGCTTGGCGTACTGGGCCTCGAACTCCTTCATGTCATCCGCGTAGGCCGCGAACGAGCCGGAGTAATCCCGGAACGAGTAGGCGGAAAACATGGCCACGCCATACATCTTGGGGTTGAGCGCGTCGTCGCCGAGCGTCTGCGACGTGAGGTTGAACGGGAAGACCATGAAGGTCGGGCTCCAGGCCTGGGCCTTTGACTGCTTCACGATTTCGGTGGCGGCCAAGGCGTTCTCCCACAGCCACACCACCTCTGCACCCTTGGTCTGCAGGTTGCGCAGTTCCTGGACGTAGTAGCCCTTGGAGCCCTGCACCTTCTCCTCGCCGACGATGGTGACCTGGTTGCCGACCACCTTGCGGAAGGCATCAACGCCGGGCGACCAGTTGTCGCTGTCGCGGCTGATGATGCCGATCTTCTTGCCCTTGAACCGGGTCATCGCCAGCTCGCCAAACATCTCACCCATGCGCTCAGTGCTCGGCAGGGACGTATAGGAGAACTTCTTGCCGCCGCTGCCGTTGACGGTGGCGGTGTGGTGCAGGTAGAGCATGCGGGCCGACTCGGCCCAGTTGCGGACAGCGGGAATCTGATCAAAACCGATCCCACCCAGCAACATGAAGATCTTCTTGGCTTCGCAGGCCTTGGCCGCGGTGACCGCGGTGTCGGGCTTGTAGTCGTCGTTTTCGTAGGTGACGCTGACCCGGCGGCCGTGCACGCCGCCCTTTTCGTTCCGCGCCGTCCAATAGACGTTGAGGTCGTCCGCGCTCGTGTTGAAGGCCGGTCCGTAGGTGAGCGCAGCGTGGGCGCACATGGCGATCGAGTTGTCGGTCATGCCGGTGCGGTCTTCGCCTGCGTTGAACAGCGACGAGGGAACAAAGCCCGGAGGCGCGGGCAGTGGCGGGGCCTGCGGCGCGGTTCCGTTGGTGGTGGCGCCGGGCTTGGTCGATTTCTTGCCGGTGCTAGTCGCGCCCTTAACGGTGCCGGACGGGCCGGCCGGATCGGAACCGTCGGTCGCCGCCGCGTCGGGGTCGATGCCCGAATCGGTGGTGGGCTGTTCGCCCGCGCTGACCGACTTGGCGGCGTCCTCGGGCGACTTGGCCCCAGAACATGCTGCCGTGATCAGCAAACAGGCGGTCAGCACGGCGGCTAGGCGCAGGCGTGCAGGCGTCATCAATTTCCCCCTCGTCAGAACTACTGCTTGTGACGTTCTCTCATTATGTCGCAACTTCCTGCCACGATGACACCAATCTGTCGGGTTACTTCTTGTGGAATTCACAAGATCAGGACCCGGAACTGGGATCGGAGACCGCACAAAGGGCCAGAGCCAGCACGGCGGCTTGCTCAGGCACCCTTGGGTCGAGCCCGGTGAGGTCGGTAACCCGCCGGAGGCGGTAACCGACGGTGTTGGCATGGGCATTCACCGCCTCGGCCACCGCCGGCACCGATCCCGATGCCAGCCATGCCCGCAAGGTCGCCTCAAGCGAACCGTTGCGATCCTTGGCCCGGATGGCCGACAGGTGGCGCGCGATCGTTGCCCCGGCCCGCGGCGCTCCAGCCAGCAGACGCTCGAAGACCAAGTCGTCGGGTCCGTGCACGCCGGGCGTCCCGGCCAGCACCGCGACCGACAAAGTTGCTTCGGCGTTGCGGTACTCCGCGAGCAGGTCGGCACCCGGCGACGATGACTCGCCCCACACCACCACTGCCGCCCGACCGGCGGCCTTGGCCACCGCGGCCAGTCTCGGTTCGCCGTCGGGAACCAGCACGACTAGGTGGCCGTTGTGGAACCCGGCCAGCGCGGATGGGCCTGCGGCGTCGGCCGCGGCGTCGACCCGCAAGGCGACGTCGTAGCCCGCAGCCAGCACCGGCGCATAACGAGCGGCGAAGGTGGTCGAGAACTCCGTTGCAACGGCAGCGACCTCAGCGGAGTCGGTGGCGGCGAGGATTGCATCGATCAGAGCGCCGCGACGGGCATCGACGGCGCGCAGGCGTTCGTGCGATGCCTCGAGATAGGCGGCGGCGGCTGCAGAGGAGGCCTCGTCGATGTAGTCCATCCACGCCGCACCGAGCGGCGCGAGCACCATCGCCTCCTGTGGAGGTGTGGCTTCGACAATGGCGTCCCACACCGTGCGTCCGGCGATGCGGTACACGTGGAGCATGGGCTCTAGCGGCACGCCCATCTCCAACCGCCGTCGCCCCATGAGCTGCAACTCCGGCAGCCCGGCGACGTCGGGCGCATCCCCGTCGATCACGGCCCGAAAGAACTCTTCAACGATCTTGCGCGACACCGGCAGCACTTCGTCGGCCATGGCCTCGGGCGTGAGGGCGGCATATTCGGGGACGTGGCTTCGGTAGCTGTCACCCATCCGTTCGGTAAGCCGCTCGATGCGATCGAGCACCCGCCGAGCAACCGCTTCCTGCGCGCCGGCCTTCGGCGACGGAACCGTCATGCCAGGCAGGCGACGGCCTCCCCGGCCGCGGTCGCTGCCCGCTCGAAGTCATCGTCGGAGTGGGCCAGGCTCGGGAACATCGCTTCGTACGCGCCAGGCGCGACGAACACGCCTCGTTCGCGCATGCCGTGGAAGAAGTCGGGATACCGCCCGGAGCCGGCCGCGACCTGAGCGGTGCGGTAGTCAGTCACCGGCTCCGCGCCGTTTTCGGCTGGCAGGAATAGACCGACCAGCGAGCCGACCACCGGCACCGAGACTGGGGCGCCGGCTGCGGTGATCGCGTCACGCAGCAGCGCGCCGAACCGGCGCGCCCGTCCGCACAGATCGGCGTAGGCCTCCTCGGTCAGGAGGTCGAGAACGGCGAGACCAGCCGCGGTCGCCAACGGGTTTCCCGACAGCGTGCCGGCTTGGTACACCGATCCGAGCGGTGCGAGATGTTCCATCACGTCTCGCCTGCCCCCGAACGCGCCGATCGGCAGGCCGCCTCCGATGACCTTGCCGAAGGTCCACAGATCGGGAGTTACCCCGAAGAGCCCGCTGGCGGATCGGTGGTCGATGCGGAACCCGGTGATGACTTCATCGAAGATCAGCAACGCGCCGGCCGTGTCGCACGCGGCTCTGAGCCCGGCAAGGAACCCGTCGGCGGGCGCGACCAAGCCCATGTTGGCCGCGACCGGCTCGACGATGACGCAGGCCACGTCGTCGCCGATCTCGGGGATGACGTTGTAGGGCACAACCCTCGTATGGGCGACCGCTTCGGCTGGCACTCCCGCTGAATCCGGGAGGGCCAGGCTGGCCATGCCGCTGCCAGCGGCGGCGAGCAGCCCGTCGGAGTGACCGTGGTAGCAGCCGGCGAACTTCACCACCGCGTCGCGTCCCGTCGCGCCCCTGGCCAACCGGATGGCGCTCATCGTGGCCTCGGTGCCGCTCGACACCAGCCTGACCATGTCGCAGCCAGCCACTCGGTCGCACAGCACTTCGGCCAACAGCACCTCGCGCTCGGTTGGCGCGCCGAAGGTCGAGCCATCTCCTGCCGCGGCCCGGACTGCCTCGACCACGGCCGGATGGGCGTGACCGACGATCGACGCGCCGTAGGACTGCACGAAGTCGATGTATTCGGTGCCTTCGACGTCCCAAACCCGTCCGCCCTCGCCGCGGGCCACGAAGAATGGCGTACCACCGACCGATCGGAACGCTCTCACGGGCGAGTTGACCCCGCCGGGGATGACGCGCTGGGCCCTGGCGAACAGGCCTTCATTGGTGGCGTCAGCCATCGAGACGGGCCGCCATCTCGGCCGCCAGATAGGTCAGGATCATGTCGGCTCCCGCCCGCTTGATCGACAACAGGTGCTCCATGGCCACCGCGTCGCCGTCGATCCAGCCCCGCTCGGCCGCGGCCTTGATCATGGCGTACTCACCGGACACGTGATAGGCCGCCACGGGCACGTCGACCTGCGCCTTGATGTCGGCAATGACGTCAAGATAGGCCAGTGCTGGCTTGACCATCACGATGTCGGCGCCCTCCTCAAGGTCAAGCGTCACCTCCGTCGATGCCTCGCGCCGATTGGGCGGGTCTTGCTGATAGGCCTTGCGGTCACCGCCGCCGGCGATCTCGACCTCAACCGCGTCACGGAAGGGGCCGTACAGCGCGCTGGCGTACTTGGCTGCATACGCGAGGATCGCCACCTCATCGAATCCGGCGTCGTCGAGGGCGTGTCGAATGGCCAGCACCTGTCCGTCCATCATTCCGCTCGGCGCCACCACATGAGCGCCGGCGTTGGCCTGAGCGACGGCGATCTCCGCGTACAACTCCAGCGTCGCGTCGTTGTCGACCGAGCCATCCGGTCGGACGATTCCACAGTGACCGTGATCGGTGTACTCATCGAGACACAGGTCGGCCATGAGCACTACCGAGTCGCCGAGCTCGGAGCGCAGTTCATGAAGCGCCACCTGGACGATGCCGTCGGCGGCATAGGCCTGGCGCCCAACCGGATCCTTCACCGCCGGGATGCCGAAGAGGATGACGCCCGGCACGCCGAGGTAGGAGAGGCGCTTGACCTCATCCATCAACGACTCCCTGGTGTGCTGCACCACGCCGGGGAGGCTGACGATGGGGGTCGGCGCATCGATCTTCTCACTGACGAAAAGCGGCGCGATGAGGTCGTCGACAGACAACTTGGTCTCGGCCACGAGCCGCCGCATGGCCTGGCTCTGGCGCATCCTGCGCATCCGGCGCACGGGGTAGGTCACGGGGTGCGAGCCTATGGGGGCGCGCCGTAGACGGTTAGTTGGCGGACGCGGCCGCTTAGCTGGCCACGGAGGCCACGTCGAGCGCCACGCCGGTCTCCCGCTCCGAAACTCGCCACAGGCGCTCGATGGCCTTGGTGAGGCCGACCCTTCGGAGCACCGGTCGACGGACGGCCGCGCCGTTGCTCGAGAACCTCGGGGCGTACAGCTGCCCACTCGCCGCGGCGGGGTCGGTCGCGGCTCGCAACTGCATCCGGGCGCCGACGTTCTTAGACATCCCCATTCGCTCGGCCATCCCGGGGAACAGCGG
>JBPCMH010000148.1:0-6050 GCA_051002495.1 Acidimicrobiales bacterium | reverse complement strand
GGACCATCCTCGTCATCCGTGAGCTGCTCGGTGGCTCCCGCAGCTTCAACGACATCGCACGAGGAGTCCCTCGGATGTCACGTACCATGCTGTCGAAGCGCCTCCGCCAGCTGCAGGCCTTCGGCCTTGTCGAACGGCTGGACCGCGGCTACGTGCCGACGAAGGCGTGCGAGGAGCTGCGACCCGTGCTCCTCGGCCTGGGCCATTGGGCCGCGACTTGGATCATGCAGGACCCGAGTGAGGACGACTGCGATGTCGATCTCCTGATGTGGTGGGCTCACCGTCGGTTCGACGTTGCGGCGCTGCCGGCAGACCGGCGAACCGTGCTCATGTTCCACTTCGTCGACGTCAACGAGCGGTACTGGACCGTCGTCGAGGGGGGCACCTGCTCGATCTGCCTTTCTGATCCCGGTTTCGAGACCGACGCTGTCGTGAAGACCGACGGTCCCACGATGTTCAAGGTCTGGAACGGCCGCGAGCCGATCGAACAGGCGATTCGCTCCGGTCAACTCCGTTTCGAGGGTCCGACCGCGATCACCCGGCGACTGCCCGACGTTCTGCGCCCCGATCCCGTCACCGGATTGTTGGGTCCGGGTGGTACTACGCCTGCCCCACGTCTGGTCAGCTGAGACACAGTTCGGCCCGTCCATGACTGACCCCGCCCCGGATGGAATCGCCGACGAGGTGACCGGACCCTCCGACGCCGCCTCGCGCGACCAAGCCGGTACTGAGCGCGACGATGTCGCAACACGACGGGACGCCGCCGGCCATGTTCGGGACCGGGCGGCCAATGGCCGGGACGATGCGGACGACCAGCGAGACGGTGCGGCTGACCGTCGGGACGAGGCCGGAGACCAGCGAGACCTGGCCGCCGATGCTCGAGATGTCGACGCCTCACGATCGGCGGCGAAGTCGGACGAAGTGCACGGGCGGGAAGGCGATGAGCGCTCGGAGCGGGCTCGCCGAGAGGCGGCTGCGGACCGGGCGCACGCGGCCCGAGATCGCAGCGCTGCGGCTGAGGACCGGTCGCTGGCCGGACGGGACCGAAGTATGGGGCGGGCCCGCCGCGATGCGGGCGAAGGTGAACGGGTCGAAGCGGAGCACGACCGCGAGAGCGCGTCCGCGGATCGCGAGGCTTCAGCGACCGAGCGCGACGACTTCGCGATCGATGGCCTCACGGGAGCGCTGCTCCGTAGCGCCGGGATCGTGGAGTTGAAGCGCGAGATGGCTCGGGCACGCCGGGGCGCCCAACCGTTGGTCGTCGCGTTCGTGGACGTCGATCACCTCAAGGCGATCAATGACACTCGCGGGCACGCCGCCGGTGACCAGTTCCTCGTCGACGTAGTCGACGCCCTCCAGACGAACCTCCGAGAGGGCGACCTTATCGCACGGTTCGGGGGTGACGAGTTCGTCTGCGTGATCGTAGGTCTCGGAGTCGACGAGGCGCGGGCAAGGCTCGAGACAGTGAACGAACAGCATTAGTGCATCGGGCTCGGTGTCGATCGGGCTCGCCGAGCTGACAACGGACGACGAATCCAAGACGCTCCTCGCCCGAGCCGATGCCGAGCTCTACCGGAGGCGCCTCGACCGACGGCGCCTCGCCGACTAGAACTAGAACTAGAACTAGAAGACTTTCAAGCCTGGGCCCCTCCCCCTCGGGGGAGAGGCCGATGTGGTGGTACGCCTCGGCGTCGCGTCGACGCGGGTGCACCGGGCTACGCCTTCGCCATCTGGTCGATCATGTGGTCCAGGACGAGGGTGTGCTCGTCGCGGGGGCTGAACAGGATCACCTCGGCGTCGTCGTCCACTCGGACGGTGTGGCCGGGGGGCCAGTAGAAGACGTCGCCTCCGGTGCAGGTGTCCTCGGAGCCGTCGGTGTATCGGACGACGAGGCCACCGGAGATCACGTAGCCCCAGTGGGGCGCTTGGCAGAGGTCATCGGTCAGGCCGTGGAGCAGCGGGGTGATGTCGGTGCCGGCGCCGAGCGAGAAGTACTCGCCGCCGATGGTGCTGTAGGCGGTGGCGTCGCCGAACTCGGGGGCCTGTCGGGCCACCGCTCCGGGGACGGAGAACTTGATGGGGATGGCTTCCTTGTTGATTCGCATGATGAGATCCTTTGCTTTGGGTTGGGTATGTGGCGCGCGGTCAGCGGACCGCGGGGTGAGGTGTGGTGTGGCGCTCAGGTCAGGTTGATCGTGCGCCCGCTGAACGCGACCAGCCGTTCAAGGGGGCTGGCGCCATCCGGGGCAGTGGCTTCGGGTGCGAACGTGTCGCCATCGCGCATCTCGGGGGAAACTGCCTGGCGGGCAAAGGCGTCGGCGGCGGCCACGAGGTCGGCGGGCGGGTCGTAGGCCTGGCCGGTGGCCGAGGCCAGATCCCAACCGTGCACGAGCGTGTCAAAGGCAAGGAATCCGGCAACCACAGCACCAGGGACTTAACCGAACGGGGCGTCAACAGTGCGTTCCATCGCGCCTGGCGAATTGATGGCTTCGAGGACCTCGCTCATCGCATGCCGCACGGCGGCCGTCGGGACGTCGCGCCCGGTGGAAGCGACGTCTTGGGGTTCCGTGTCTCCGGGCTGCTGGCCGCGGAAGCGCGGGGCGAACGCGGTCGCTCCGCCGAGCAGGTGATCGATCACACCGCGCACAGTGAAGTTGGCGCAGGCGGTGGGATTGTCTAGCTGTGAGGGGTCGATGCCGGCCACGAGCTTGGTGACAGCGGGAAGGGTGATCGCGAGCTGCTGGTTCGGTTCCATTGAAGTACCTCTCATCTCGGTGACTTGGACGAAACGACTCGCCGAGCGGGCCGTCTACCTAGACGGCGCGACAATCGTTGTCACGATGGAACAAGCTGGCCGCCGCCCCTCCCGCTCCGGTGGGACCGTTCACCGCTCGCGCCGATGAGCGCGGCAACCGGGGGGGGACGACGCGCTGGGCGCCGTCCGAGGGGCTGTGGGCGTTGCGCACTGGGATGACGCGCTCCGCCTCCTGGATGATGCCGGCCCGGCCGCCGAGTCGTCCGCCGATCTCGAGCTGCGTGCGGTGGCGGCCTACGGGGCCGGCGATCCGGAAGGATCGGTCGCCGCCTGGGAGGATCTGTACGCGCTGCAGCCTCGGGACTGACGACGTGGTGGCCGCTGCTCGAGCGGCGGCGATGGTGGCGATGTATCTCATGATCGATACCGGGCTGATGGCACCGATCCGCGGTTGGCTCCGTCGCGCCGAGGCGCTCATCGCTGACCTGAGCGAGACACCCGTGCATGCCGTCGTCGCCATGGTTCGGACCTACGAACGGCTGTGGTGCGGTGACATGGAAGGCGCCGGTGCCAACGCCCACCTCGCCATCGACCTTGGTCAGCGCCTGGGCGTTGACCCGGCCGTGCTGATCGGCCGGGTGGCCACCGCCCGTCTCCACATCTTCGACGGCGACACCGCCGCTGGTCTCGAGATCCTCGACGATGTCGTCGTGACGCTGCTCACCGGCGAGGTCGATGCAATGACGTCGGGCATGGCAGATTGCGAGGTGATCTGCGCTGCACAGGGCCTGGGGCTCTACGACCGCGCCGGCGAGTGGACCCAGGCCATGGAGCACTGGCGCGGTGAGAACGCGTTCGGAGGTTTCCACGGCCGCTGCCGCGTGCATCGCGCCGAGATGCTCCGTCTCACCGGGCCCTACGACCGCGCCGAAGAGGAGGCGCTGCAGGCGTGCGAGGAGCTCCGCCCGTGGATGCGGCGCGAGTTCGGCTGGCCGCTCACCGAGCTCGGCAACATCCGGCTCCGCAAGGGCGACCTCGCAGGCGCAGAGGAAGCCTTCCTGGCGGCGCACGCAAACTCGTGGAGCCCCCAGCCGGGCTTGGCGCTGCTGCGCCTGGCGCACGGGGATGTGGTCACGGCTGCAGCCCTCATCCTTGACGCGATCGAGAACCCGTTCGACATGCCCTCGAAGGAACGTCCGCCCTATGGCGGCCTGCGGCGGGCCCCGTTGCTCGACGCCCAGGTCGAGATCGCCGTCGCCGGGGGTGACGCTGCTGTCGCGCGCCGGGCCGCGGATGAGCTCTTCGCCATCGCGGACGCGTTCGCCAGCCGATCGCTCTTCGCGAGCGCCGCGCTGGCCCAAGGGCGAGCCGCGCTCGTCGAGGGTGACCTCGAACGCTCGATCACCCAGTGCGAGGCCGCTATCGGTGCCTGGATCGAGATCGGCGCGCCGTACGAAGCGGCGACAGCTCGTCTGGTCCTCGGCGAGGCCCACGGGCGTCTCGGCAACGACGCGGGCTCGCGCATGGACCGCCTCGCAGCCCGAGACGGCTTCGCCGCGTTCGGTGCGACGCGCTGGGCCGAACACGCGGCCAGCCAGGCCGAACATGGTCGGGAGCCGGCCATCGGTTCGCGCGCGGTGAGCCGCCACACCTTTCGATGCGAAGGTGACACCCGCACGATCAGCTTCAACGGGGAAACCGTCGTTCTCAACGACCTGAAAGGGCTCCGCTACCTCGAACGCCTCCTGGCCGAACCCAACCGCGAGTTCCACGTCCTCGATCTCCTCGCTGTCGAACGAGGATCCCTGCCGACCGCACCGCACGCAACCGATCCCGACGCCGCCGCAACCGACGGCGGGCATGCCGGCTTCCACCTCGGCGCCAAGGCTCGCGACGCCTACCGACGCCGGTTGATCGACATCGACGCCGACATCGAGGACGCCACCACAATGAACGACCTCGGCCGACTAGGGCTCGCCCAGGACGACCGAGCGTTCCTCAACGAGCTGACGCGCGCCGTCGGCCTCGATGGCCGTCCACGCATGGCTGCCGCAACGTCCGAGCGCTCCCGCACGAGCGTCACAAGAACGCTCCGCTACGCGCTGACCAGAATCGCCGAGCACCACCAAAGCCTCGGTGATCACCTCCACCATGCAGTCAGAACCGGCACCTACTGCGCCTACGAGCCCGACCCCCGACTCCCGATTCACTGGGACGTGAGGGACGCAGCACAGCTTGGCGACGCAGAGCTCCCGTGATCACCGCTGCTACAAGAGAGCCGCGAGGAGATCACCGGCGCGTGACTGGTTGCGAGCCAGCCTGCCCGGCGCCCACAATCACAACGTCGAGGGGATGGCTCATCGGTCGTGGCCCCAAACTTCAGTCGGTAGCTGGATCTGGTCCCCGGTGTTGGTGAGCCAGCTCGGTCTGCGGGTCGGGTCCGGTCGTCGGCGTCAAGAGGCGGCTTCGAGCATGAGGGCCGCACCCCAGAGGACCAGGGAGCCCCCGAGGACACGGGTGATCGCGTCGCTGGGGACCAGCTTCTCGAGGAGCACCACCGCGGCGACGAGCGCTATCCACCAGAGGTTCATGACGCCGAGCACGAACAGTAGGGCCATGAGCGTCCAGTAGCACCTCACGCACACGGCGCCGTGACGCATCCCCATCACGAGGGCGCCGCGCCCGCCGTTGCGCCACTCGTTGAGGAGGAAGCTGAGCGGCGTGCGGCACTGGCGCAGGCAGGCGTCCTTGGCCGGAGTGAACTGGTAGGCGCCGGCTCCGAGCAGGAGAAGACCGCCGAGCCACCGGCTGGTAGAGACGCCCATCGGGCTGAGGAGCGCGGCGTCGTGCAGGACCCACTGGGCGCCGGTCGCCACGACCGCGAAACTGCTCCATGTCGCGAGGTAGCCGGCGACGAACAAGCTCGTGGAGCCATCGATGCCGGGCGTGCCCGATCGGACGGTGGTCGAGTAGGCGCTGATCATCGGTGACGCCGAGGGCAGCATCATCCCGGCCATCATCACCGACCACATCGTCCACATGAGCGCAACGTCCCCGCCCGTCCACGAAGAGGTCATCGGCACCGCGAACGGTGATCACATGTCGCTCATGTGGGCGCGCAGGAACACCAGGTACGCCCAAGACAGGCCGGTGACGGCCACGAGGGCTGCCGTCACCGCCCGCCTGGTCGTTGCCCGCGGTGGGGTGAGCAGCGCGGTCACTTCAGGTCACGCGTTGTAGGCGAAGGGCGAGAAGAAGCCGTTGGTCCCCGACAGCTCCCATTCGTAGCCGTGGT